>NZ_AUTP01000150.1:0-567 GCF_000498075.1 Pseudoalteromonas sp. TAB23 | reverse complement strand
GGGTGATATCCAGCCGCATTACACATCTATAGCGGGTTTTGTGGCTAAAATGCATGAACAGATTGAGCCACTTTTCACGCAAGTGCTGATGATATGTGATGAGGAAGACTTGATAGGCCGCAACATGTTTGCTATTGATGGGTGTAAATTAAAGTCCAATGCGAGTAAAGAGTGGAGCGGCACATTCGATGAGTTAAGCCGCAAAAAAGCAAAACTAGAACGCGCAAGCAAACGTATTATTGAACGCCACCAATCACAAGATGGACTGGGCGAAGAGTTGATAACTCAGGACTTAAAACAAAAAGAAAAGCTGGATAGAAATGCAGATAAAATCACCGAGTTTTTAGCCACTCACGAAGAGAAAACAGGCAGTAAAGGCAAGCCTGTTAAAAGTAATATCACTGACCCAGATAGTGCGAAGATGACGACCTCAAAAGGGACAATTCAAGGCTACAACGGCATCGCGATAAACGATGATAAACATCAAATCATCCTGCAAGCACAAGCGTGGGGCTCAGTGGGCGAACAACAAACTTTACAGCCAGCCGTTGCACAATTAAAACAGCA
>NZ_AUTP01000149.1:0-16140 GCF_000498075.1 Pseudoalteromonas sp. TAB23 | reverse complement strand
TTGACCTTCCACTCGTCCTGCATCACCAATGCTTTTAGCATCAAACTCAAGTTCGCTCATTAAATCAGCAAGCTCTTTTGTTGGTTCAATACCTTGTTCTTTAAATGCCGCTTGAATACTTTGCGCGTTTTCTTCGGTTAAGTTTTCAGCGTCAAACTCTGCAAGCGTTTCTTTAACAAAATCGCTTTGCTCTGTTGTTAGCTTTGCAGCCTGACTACTTTGTTGCGGCATAAAACTCGCAGAACTACTGTTAATACTATTAATCATTTTAGTATCCTTTCAGCGTTCACGACGAGGTGGTTTATGATCGCTAAGTTCTTGTTCACTAATTTCGCCATTACCATCGGCATCTATAGAATCAAAAATTGTTTGTGCATCGCCGTGTGGCGGTTTTTTAGCACTAAACTCTTCAAAGCTAATTACGCCATCACCATCAGTATCAATAGTTGAAAAATCAGGTTTTTCAGGAGGATTGTCACCGCCTCGAGCAGCTACATTAGCTGAAAAAGCAATAGATAATATTGCCACAGTGGCAAGAGTTGAAAAATGCTTCATAGTAATAACCTCGTATTTAAGAATTAAACTAAGCTTACGCTTTAAAAACGCAAACAATGTGCAAATAATAAGGAAGTAATAAATTATTTGGATAAAAAATAGTAATCTAAATACTTATTTAAAAAGTTCTGGTTGATTGCTTTGCAATCAATATATAAGCTAATAAAATAATACGATTAATTACTCTCAGGCAGTAGTGTTACTGCCCTTAATTCTCAAAGCTGATATACTGCTTGAGCCAATTAAACAAACAAATACAGAGCACTTTCATAAATAATGATTAATAACCAACCCTACTTAGCAGGCAATCTGTGAAAATACCTAAACGCCTACAACCCCTTGTTGATGATGGCCTTATTGACGAAGTTATAAGCCGACTAATGAGCGGTAAAGAAGCCGATGTATTTATTGTCCGCTGTGGTGAGCACATTCGCTGTGCGAAAGTGTATAAAGACGCGGTTAAACGTAGCTTTAAAAAAGCGGCACAATACCAAGAAGGCCGAAAAGTACGTGGTGGACGCCAAGCGCGTGCTATGGGTAAACGTTCTAGCTATGGCCGTCAATTAGAAGAAGAGATTTGGCAAAATGCCGAAGTTGATGCGTTATCTCGTTTAGCTGGCGTGGGTGTACGTGTTCCTGATACTTATTTTTGTATTGATGGCGTGCTGCTTATGGAACTCGTGTCGGACGAGGACGGTAACGTAGCCCCTCAACTTGGACATGTCGTTTTTAGTGAAGAGCAAGCGATTGAGCAGCATAAACTCATGATGCATTACATTAAGCTTATGCTTTGCGCAGGTATAATACACGGCGATTTATCTGAATTTAATGTACTTGTAGATAATAACGGCCCTGTAATTATAGATTTACCGCAAGCAGTTAACGCTTCAGCAAATAACAGTGCACAAGCTATGTTTGCACGCGATGTAAATAACATACGCCGCTATTATGGTGAATTTGCGCCAAGCATACTAAAAACTCAATACGCTAAAGAAATATGGGCATTATTTGAAGAGGCCAATTTAACGCCTAATTCAACGCTTACAGGTGAATTTGAAGACAGCGATGAACTTGCTGATGTAGATTCTATTCTTGATGAAATTCAAGCTGCCGAATACGAAGAGTTTGACCGTTTAGAGCGAATTAAAAATGCTGACGATGATGAGTAACTCATCGTCATAGCTCACTAATACCTCTTACTGCGGGTGCACAAATCGGTAGCCAACCCCATAAACAGACTGAATAACACTTTCAGTTTGTGTCACTTCATCTAGTTTTTTACGCAACTTTTTAATATGGCTATCAATAGTACGATGGCTCACAATACGCTGATCGGCGTACATAGTGTCCATTAAACTATCGCGCGAATAAATACGATTTGGGTTGTTAAACAAAGGTTTAAATAGCTGAAATTCAAAGTTCGTTAGCTCTATGCTGCTTGATTTGTATTTTACGCTGTAAGTGCTCTCGTCAAGCTTCATTGTTGACTCTGTAACATCACTTGCGCTACTTAATCGCCTTAATATAGCTTTAACTCGCGCCACCAGCTCAGCATAACTAAACGGCTTACAAATATAATCATCTGCACCTAACTCAAGTCCAAGCAGCCTATCTATTTCTTCTACTTTTGCCGATACCATAATAATAGGCACATTTGAAAAGCGCCTGATTGCTTTACATAGTTCTATACCACTTTGACCAGGTAGCATTATGTCGAGCAAAATCACGCTCGGCCTGTTAATTTCAAGCCAAGGTAATACTTCATTTCCGTGATGTATTTGATGAGTAACAAAATGATGGCTACTTAAAAAGTCACTCATTAAGTTAGCTAGCTTTACCTCATCTTCCACAATCAGTATTTGTTCGCTCATAGAGTTCTCTGTTATTAGTAATCCAAACTTAGGATAAAAATACCATATCAAACAAAGTTCAAGTTACGTACTTTTTATATGAATCAACTAAAGCTAAATAGTTGGTAGCCTAATAATAATAGCAAGACCGCCTAGAGTGGCTTTTTCAGCAGCTATTTCACCATTATGGCCTTTAACTATATGTTGGCAAATAGATAAGCCCAAGCCCGAACCGCCCTCTTGGCGATTACGCGAACTATCTACTCGATATAAATACTCAAACAAATGCGATAAATGCGACTGCTCTACACCTACGCCATTATCTTCAATTATAAGCTCTAAGTAGGTTTGCCCTTTAATGCTTATATTATTAGCCGTTAATGAAATAGTGGTGCATTGTGCATAGTGCACCGCGTTCATTAAAATATTATCGAGCAGCTGCAAAAGTCGGGTTTTATCTGCTTGTACAGTTATGTGTTTAGCGCTATTGAGTAAGTAAATTTTTATATTGTGCTGCTCAAGTATAACCTGATATTTTTGCTCAATAGTATTTAATAATAACGCCATATCAGTAGGTTGCATAGTGTAATGCATACCCCCTAACTCTGCGCTATTGAGCATATGCAAATCATCTATTAAGCGTTTTAAATGCAATGCCTCGTCGTTAGCCGAGTTAATATTTTTTGCATTAGGCTCACGTATTCCAAGTAGCATAGCTTCAAGTTCACCGAGCAAAATACTCATTGGCGTTCTAAGCTCGTGAGAAATATTGGCAAGCCAGCGTTTGCGCACTTGCTCGTCTTTAGCGAGTGTAAATGCAAGGATATTAAAATCTTCGCTTAATTGGCCTAATTCGTCTTTTCGCTCAAGCGTAAGTTTGGTCTCGTAATTACCTTGCGTTAAGCGATGCATACCATTAGCAATTTGCTTTACTGGGCTAACTAAGTGACGAGACAATAAAAAGGTAACTAGCAATGTAAGCAATACAGCGGCTAAAGCAATAAACCATAAGTAGTTAGTTTGCTGCTGTAAAAAATCAAGCTCATAACCATCAACCAAGCTATCTCTTTTGGAAACAGCTAAGTAACCCACTGTTTTATCGCCCACTGTAATTGGGGTTGTTATATATTTTAAATCGCTGAGGTATCTACCCACTACTCGCTGCTTATTTTCGTCAAGCAAAGCGTAGTGAGCAATATTTTCAGGTGGTAGGCGGCGCTCTCCCCCTAAACGAATATGATCGGGTGGCGGCCGTCGCATCATTCCCCCTCTGGGGCCTGGACCTTCTGGTGGCCTAGGTAAAAACTGGCTATTTTCTAGCTGCGATTCAATAAGTTTTCTAAAATTTTCGCCATTGCCGACAACACGTTCCCATGAGGGGTTTTGTTCGTATTGCTTTGCAAGTTGCACAACAAGTGGTTCAAGCGCTTTTACTTCTTTTGCATTAACAAAATCAATTACGCCTTGCCCTATACTCCATTGTATAAGTACTACTAGCCCTGCAATAACACTAAAGGTAAAACTAAATAGTATTAAAAAAAGTTTATTATGAATTTTCATTAATGCGTGTTTTCAACCTTGCTAGGAAAGCTTTCAAATCGGTATGTTATAAACTCTGTGGTTTGATCGTTAACATACAATGTAGCAACTATTTTTTTGTCTTGAGCGGTCCAATACATATGACCATGATTATTTAAAGTAACCGATACGGTATTTATACCACTTTTAAATAAGTTAGCAGGTAAATGCAATGCATGTCCGTAAATTCGCTGTATTTTAACCCCATTTATATATAAATGAGCATGACCTTGTAAAAAGCCCGTGTCATCGTTTGTAGTAACGCTCATCATTTGCTGCATGTTCATTGCGCCCTCAGGGGGTACAGATAAATCATAGCGCTGCGTATCTAAAATTAAGTTATAACCCGACATACTATCTTTTAATAACTTAAGGCTTAATGCCGGAATTGGCGTATCACTTGGCACTGCTATAGGCATATGGCTATGATCCATCATTTCCTGCTGCGCAAAGAGCTTAAAGCTCAATAGCGCAGCAGTAGTTAGGATCAATGCGTATTTAAAATAACGCATAGTTACTCCTTACATTCCCGGTGGTGGACCCATTGTTTCGCCCGTATCACAGCGACCAATTGAATTATCGGCTAATTGACCTTTAAAACGAGGCCCTATTTGATAAGGGAAAGAAGGCTGTAATTTACCATCGCTGTCTAACGTTAGTGTTATATGGTAGTGATAACCCTTGCCGTCGTTAGTATCGTGGCCGTTATGCTCATCTAATTGAGCACCGGTTACTGTTTTTTGTGCGTAGTAGAAATCTTCAAAGTAATAACCATCGTCGGCATTTAATGTATTACCAGAGAGCGTCGTCACTTGTGCGCCAATAGCAGGGCCTGCATCACTTGTTTGTGTGCCTTGGCTAACATCGTATTGATCAACTAAGGTACAGCTTCGCTCGCCCTCAGTACCACAACCACCTTCACTTTCTGATGCGCCATAATCACGCATTTCCCAGCCACTCAATGCTAGTTGTCCGTTACTTTCATAAGGACCGTAAAGCGGATAGCCATCAGCTGCAAAGCCATAAATAGGTGAATGCGCATCGCCATCATCTTCAAGTAAATCAGCTAAGCAACTCGTGTAAAAATGGTGATGATATTCACCGTTAGCAGCATGTCCGCCACACACATCAACATCGTATTGCTCAGCAATGGGCGCTAATGTATACCAAATATTATTACCGTAGCTCATACCATCGCCCCAGTTAAATATACTGGTGCCATTAACCATTAAGCCAACTGTACCTAAACCTGTTTCACAAGTTTCAGTGTCAGATAAATCGGTAGGTGTTATCGGAAAATACGCCTCAACTGTTTGTTCTGTTGGGCAACCGGGTCCTGGAGGCCAATAGCCTGCACCGCCTGTGTCATCACAGTTTTCAGTACTGCTGTTATAGCCAATATCTTCACCAAACGAAATAGTTTGCCCTACTGCTGCTGAGGTTACACCGTTATAAAAATCAGTAGCTGCACGCGGGCGATTATTAAGTACGTCTACTTGGTCTTGTGTAAGCGTTACGTCATATTTAGGAATGTCAGTTGTTTGCACATACATGTATTCAACGTCAGCATCTTCCTCAGTAACAGTAACAACCTCAACTGATTGAACATCTTCAACCACTGCGCCATTGTTTTGTATATAAGTAGAGGTTGTATCGTTGTTAATTAACCAGCTGGTAAGTTTTGCACTATTATCAACTGCACCAGTATCTGAGCCTGAGTCTGATGAAGCAATAACATTAACTATAACTGTATCTACAACGACATCGTTTGTGCCGTCATCTGCACTGATTTCAAATACAAGTGCTTCATCGGTTAAAACTTCAGGTGCAACAAACTCAGTAGACGTTGCAGTACTTGAAGATAAGCTAACGGTAGTGCCTGATGTTTGTGACCAGCTAACAGATACTTCGCCATCATCTTCAACTGTTGAACTTAAATAAACGGTATCGCCCGCATTAACAGTTTGGTCAATACCGGCGTCAACCGTTGGAGCACTATTACTGACTGTCTCGCCGTCTGTTGTAGTACTTGTAGAATCGCTGTTACATGCGCTTAAAGCGATGCAAAGCGCGCTTAATGCAAATAACTTAGTTACATTAGAGGCTTTTGTTTTAAGAAGTGTTTTCAATGTTTGAACCTTTACTTTAACGTTTAATAAAACAAAGTTAACAAGTAAAAGTGCAAACAATGTGCACAAACTAAGGAAGAATAAACATAAAACTAGATTTGTGGTCGTTTAAGTACAAATTTGTCTTTAGTGGTTGCATAATAATCCCCACCCATTCTACCTACCGCATCTAAAAGTGTTGGGTCAATATAACCATCAACAAGCACCTCATCGTCAACACAAATACCCACTATGTCTAACAACATCATTTGTCCGCCGCCAGGCTCGCTTGAAATAGTAATAACTTCACGTAGCTTACACTCATAGCGTACTTTTGAATCAGCAACACTCGGCACTGCGACCATTTGGCTATCAATTTTAGTTATATTTGCAGCATCAAACTCACTAACATCACTAGGGTAATTAGCACAGCTTTGATTCATTTTTTCAACCTGCTCATGACTCACAATGTTAATCACACATTCTTTAGTCGCTAATAAGTTAATTAATGTATCTTTACTTGGTTTATCGCGTGGATTTACTTGCGTCACACTCAATACTGGTGGGTTACAACTCGCTACTGTAAAAAATGAGTAAGGAGCAATATTAGCCACACCGTCGCTACTTAATGTACTTATCCATGCAATTGGACGAGGGCTGATCCCGCCAACTAAATACGAATAAACATTAAGCTCTTTATTTACAGTTAAATCTAAAAACATACTTTTCCTTTTAATACATTAAAACTAAATCTTAATTCAAGTTAGTTACGTATAAGTTTGGCTGACTCAGTTAAATAACAAGCTAATTTTTATCTCTATTTAAAGCAATAAACAAATTATATGAAAATAAACATCGTGTGGTTTAAACGTGATTTACGTCTTAGCGATCATCAACCATTAAAAAATGCATTCAGTAATGGCTTACCTACCCTGTTACTTTATAACTTTGAGCCATTACTGCTCGAAGATGCACACTACAATGAGCGGCACTGGCGCTTTGTGTATCAATCAATAGTTGAGTTAAATAATCAGCTAGCGCGTTTTAACGCCTGTGTTTATATATTTAATTTAAATATGAGAGACTTACTTGAGTCGTTAAAACCGCAGTTTGAAATAGTTAATATTTTTAGCCATCAAGAAATAGGCTTAAACAATACCTTTGAGCGCGATAAAGCCATTAAAGCCTGGTGCCAGCATAACCACATTAATTGGCAAGAGTCGCAAACAGGCGCGGTTATTCGCGGCAAAAAAAATCGTAATAATTGGAACGAACGCTGGCAGCAAACAATGCAAGCACCTATTGCAGTTCCTAATTGGAAGAGTATAAAAACAATTACCCTCAATAACTACCAAACACCTGAGCTACCAAGCGCTTACACGCAAGATCACGACAGCTTTCAACAAGGTGGCCCGCTGCATGCGCGAACTGTAATGCAGAGCTTTTTTGCCGAGCGCGGTAAAGGTTATCAAAAAGGAATATCGAGCCCAAGTTTAAGCCAAACACATTGCTCTCGACTTTCGCCGTATTTAGCGTGGGGGAACATTAGCCTTAGGCAAGTGTATCAAATGGCTATTGATGAATACCATTCAACACACCCTGATAAAAGAGGCTGGAAGCGACCACTTGCTGCGTTTGTATCGCGTTTGCATTGGCACTGCCACTTTATGCAAAAGTTTGAAAGCGAATGCTCTATGGAGTTTTTAGCCCTTAACCCGGGTTATCATGTATTTCCGTATCGCGATGATGAACATGTGAAAAACGATATTGAACGCTGGACACAAGGTCAAACAGGTATTCCCATTATTGACGCTTGTATGCGCTGCTTAAAAGCCACCGGTTATATAAATTTTAGAATGCGCGCCATGCTTGTAAGCTTTGTAACGCATCATTTAAATATAAGCTGGCAGCAAGCAAGCTTTCCTCTCGCTAATTACTTTTTAGATTTTGAGCCAGGGATTCATTATCCGCAAATTCAAATGCAAGCCTCGGTAACAGGCATTAACACCATTAGGCACTACAACCCAATTAAACAATCGGAGGATCAAGACCCAACAGGTTCGTTTATTAAAAAGTGGTGCCCCGAGCTTGAAAAACTCCCTATTGAATATTTACATCAGCCTTGGGAGCAAACTCCGATGGAAGCACTCTTTAACGACTTTAAGTTAGGGGAGGATTACCCTGAACCCATGCTTGATTTAACAGCTGCCTCAAAAGAAGCACGCGAGCGCTTATGGCAATATCGTGAGCGAGCCGATGTTAAACGCGCCATAGGGAGGATTCTTAGAAGGCACGTAGCAATTACACCAAAAACAAGCCAAGCAAAAAATAAAACGGATACTAAAAGTAATTGTGAGACTAAGTAAGTATGGCGCACAAAAAACTAAACTTACCTCAAAAAATATGCCCCACTTGCAATAAACCTTTTACTTGGCGTAAAAAATGGCAACGCGACTGGGATAACGTTATTTACTGTTCAGAGCGCTGTAAGCGAAATAAACAGGGATAACAATTAACTGGCGTCTATTTTGCAACATCATCAGTAATTATTGCTTTTAAGGCTTTATGTAAGCTTATTTTGTAAATAACGCTTATCTAACCTGAAAAGCTTACAATCAAGCAAGGAGAAGATGATGACGACGATTAAAAAGACGGCAAGCTCAACATGGTCTGGCGATATTAAAACAGGCAAAGGTAGCATTTCAACTCAAAGTGGTGCGCTTGATAAACAACCTTATGGCTTTAATACTCGCTTTGAAGATGAGGCAGGCTCAAACCCTGAAGAATTAGTAGGTGCGGCGCACAGTGCATGTTTTAGTATGGCGCTTTCGCTTGCATTAGGTGATGCAGGTTTTACCGCAGATAAAATTGATACTAAAGCCACTGTAAGCCTTGATGAAGTAGATGATGGCTTTTCGGTAACGCATATTGCCCTTGAGGTAAAAGCGCGTATTGATGATATTCAAAACGAGCAGTTTCAAGCCTTATGTGAGCAAACCAAAAAGAGCTGCCCTATTTCCAAGCTCTTAAATACCGAAATATCACTAGATGCGACACTTCAATCAGCATTTTAAATATTTAGACTTAACTGTTTAGACAGTTCCTTACTAAAAAAGCCAAGTAAGTAATTACTTGGCTTGCTTATTATAAAGAAGTATTTTTAGGTTTATTCCTACTCAAAGTACTTACTACAAGCCCTATTCCCATACCAATTGCTGGCCATACTACCCATATATAACTAGGCGAAGTTAGTAAATTTATAACGCTTAGCAAAGTTAAAATAAGTAAATATCCTTTAATTTTTTTGCCTAATGTCACTGTATTGCTCATTTATATTCTCCAAGTAATGTATGTCGCTATTATTGTTTTAATAAGCAACGTACACACCTGCTAAATGTCACTAAGTGATCTGACATTAGTCATCACTTTTCATTTAATTACATAGTTATTTATTATGTATAAAAACATAAAAAACAATACTTTAATCTATTTGTGTTAGAATCTAATCTCAACTAACCTAAACAAATAAACAAATAAACAAATAAACATAAAAGGATGAGCTAAATGAGCGAAAAATCAAAAGATTGTGAAAAAGTTACGTGTAGTAACTGTGCTGACGCTAACGATCTCGAATTTGATTTTTCTATGGCTTTTCAACCGATTATAAACTGTAAAACTAATCTTATTTATGGCTATGAAGCGCTGGTTAGAGGTTTAAATGGCGAGTCTGCTTATTCAATCATTTCAAAAGTGAATGAAGACAACCGCTATGCATTTGATCAACTTTGTCGTATTAAAGCCATTAAACTTGCCTCAGAGCTAGGCATAACATCAATGCTAAGCATTAACTTTTTACCTAATGCTATTTATAAACCAGAGCGATGTATACGCACCACACTAGAAGCTGCAAAAAAGTATAACTTCCCAATTCAAAATATTATGTTTGAATTTACTGAAGTAGAAAAAATAGAAGACACCGCACACATTAAACGCGTTGTTGATTACTATCAGTCTCTCGGATTTAAAACCGCCACTGATGACTTTGGTGCAGGTTATTCTGGTTTAAATCTACTGGCTGACTTTCAAACAGATATTATCAAGCTGGATATGGCGCTAATACGCGATATAAGCAACGACAAAAAACGCCAATTAATAGTAACTCATTGCTTAAATATGTTTCGCGATTTAAATATTATTGCACTGGCTGAAGGGATTGAAACAGTAGATGAATATACATGGCTTAAAAACGCAGGTGTTGAGCTTATGCAAGGGTATTTATTTGCCAAACCAAGCTTTGAAAACTTGCCTGAGGTAACCTACGTTTTTAATTAGGAAAATCTACAATACCCAAACACTTTATTACAATCATTTAATTGCCTTATAAAACCTCATAAATATAATACCCATTCTAGTAACAAATTTACTTAATTATAAGAAGGGATACTTATGCGCTTTTTAATGCCACTCACTTTACTCGCACTTAGCTGTACAGCGTCTGCAAACGTCGAGCAGTCAGAATCAAAACAATGGTTTAACTCTATAAACTACGCAAAAATTGATTCTGATTATTACAGTGATGATGTGTACGGGTTATCAACTCACTATTACTTTGAGGAACAGCAAAACTCAGGTGTGTGGGATGATTATGGCTACTTGGATACAGATAGTAATATAGGCTTAAATTATTTTAATTCAGATGGTTATAGTGGAAAAGGTATTTTTGGAGAAGGCTTTTACGGCAATGCTTTTGCAACTTTTGAACTACCTAATATTGGTGATGCCGACAACTATTCACTTGGTTTAGGTTACTTATTTGCTGATTCACTAAAAGTATCTGTTCGTATGTTAGATTATGAATATAGCGATACAGTTTATTTATTTAAAGCTCAATATAATCATGAAATTAATGACACCGACTACATTGGTTTTACTGTTGAAACAGATGATGAAACAGAGTCATGGGACCTATCATCACGTTACTTTGCCCATCTTTACGATGACAGTTATTTTGCTATAAATGTTGACTATCTAGATGTTGGCGACGACTCAGTTTTTAATGTGCTCGCAAACTATTACTTTAATAAACATGTTGCAGTCGGTATTGGCTCAAACGACTCTGATTTAGTTATTGAAGGTAAGTACTTTATTAATGATAGCTACTACTTCACAGCTAATTACACTGATAATGATAACTATGATGTATATAATCTTAGCTTTGTAGCCCAATTTTAATAAACACAAAAAAGCCGCCTTGCTGGGTCAGTTCAGTTAAACAAGGCGGCATTTTCTAAATAACTTTAGGTTACATATTACCTAGCTCTATCATCATCGCTGTGTACATACGTAAATTAAGCTCAAGTTGCTCAAGTGTCATAAATTCATGCTCTGAGTGACCTGTGTAGCGCTTACCCGGCATTGAAGGACCAAACGATACCGCATTATCAAACAGCTTTGCGTTAGTGCCACCACCTATTGATACAAAGTCAGCTTTTTCGTCGCCCGTAAAATGCTTAAAAATATCAAGCAGCTTTTGCGCATGCGGCGCGCTATCAAGCAGCATAGGTGTGCCAATGATTGTTTCTATGTTGGCAAGCTTTACATTGTTAGTGGCTTGCCAATTAGCGAGCGCATCATCAATTTGCTTTTGTAATACAGCTTCGTCTTTACCCATAGGGCGACGTGCATTTACAGCAAGTGTTAGCGCATTACCATCGCGCTCAATAACGGTTGGTGCCACTGTCATCGGGCCCATAAAGTCGTGCTTGTAAGCTATTTCGCCAAACTGTTTACCATGAATATCTAAACCAATTAACTGATTCACAAAGTCGATTAGCTCACCGTCACTGTTATTTTCAAGCTCCACGCCTTTAAATAACTCAGCTAAATAAGCAATGGCATTTATACCCGACTCCGGCTCTGATGAATGCCCCGACATACCTTTAACACTTATTGCTAAGGCATCATTTTGCTCACTAAAGTTAAACTCAACTTTATTTAATGTTTTGGCTTTTGCTTTTAATGTATTAATAAGTGCAGCGTCTGCATTGTGAAGTACTAAGCTGGCGTCTTCTGGAATTTGGCTTCTAAACGCACCGCCAGTTACATCCTTTACATATAAACCCGTCTGTGGTGATGTTGCATTAAAAGTAGGTGCAATTAAGCTCCAGCCTTTCTCGGCAACCACTACAGGGTATGATGCATCAATCGTTACTGCATATTTGGGTTGCTCATACGTTTTCATAAATTGAGTAAGCGGACCCCAATCAGACTCCTCAGCAAGGTAAATCATCAGCTCAATTCGGTTATTAAGGGTTATGCCTTTATCTTTAATTGCTTTCATGGCGTAAAGCGCTGTTGCTATTGCACCTTTATCGTCTTCCGTACCACGACCAACTAATTTTCCCGGTTCAGATGTATCAATAATAAAAGGACTTTGTTTCCATTTGCTAGCATTAGCAGGTTGCACGTCGCCGTGGGTTACTACCGTTACTTTTTCGCTTTGCTCGCCCATTCCAATTAAAACGGTGTAGCCTAAATCTTGGTAGTCAAAACCAAGCTCTGCGGCTTTCATTTTTAACAGTGCTTTAAAGCCAATAAAATCGGGATTTTGAGGGGCTGTAATGTCGCTTTTATTAACGGTCGGAAAAGCCACTAAGTTAGTTAGTGTGTGTATTTGAGCATTTTGGTAGGTATTTACTGCGTAATCGGCAACGCTATCAATATTTTTATTTAACTGCGCATGAGCACCAAACGCAAATAAAGCAATACTGGCTAAAGCTAACTTTTTCAAAACAATTCCCATTTAATTAATAACTAAGAGCGGTAATTATAACGCTATGAAGCGCTTACTTATAGCTCTTTACGCTAAACACGCAGGTAACTTAAGCTGAATATTTATATAGCAGCTTTTATGAGGATGACTGTATAATGCGCGACTTAAAATTAACAGGGTATTTAATTGTGAACCGTCGTAAAAAAATCGTCACTAAATTTCAAAAGAAAGATAAACGCACTAACGCTAAACTACATAAAAGCAACAAACCTGGTTATGTGTCAAAAGCTGAGCGCGAAAAACTAGCTGAACAAGAAAGTAATGAGCCACAGGCAACCCAAGAGTAACTCTACGTTACCTGTTGCTTTGATAATTTAAAGTGGCAAAAGTACCGAGCACTTACATAACCAACTACTGCCGTGGCAACTATAAGTTCAAACGTAGCTAAGTAATTAACTGTATCTACATATGGCATTGCGAGGTTTATACTTTGCATCCAGTCTTTCATTTTAAATAATGCAGTTGCCCCAATAACCATTGGAAATGTAAAAGCAGCGTAGCTCGGCGTAAAAGGTCTGCGTAATAACTTTATAAATAACACATAAACAATCAGTGTTTTTATTATCGCTAATATAAATAATGCCCATACTATAAAGAGTGATGGATTAGCAACAATATGAAAATACCCCGCTAATGTTAAACTGGCAGGCGCAGCTAAAATGGCAAGTGTTGGCTGTATTTCGTAGTCACTTTTTAATGCTAATAAAAAACGATAAAACATAATTGGCAGCATAATACTGTACGTTGATATACCAATCACCAGTGCGCTATAAGCTAACCACGCTAATGTCGGATTTCCCGAAAAAGTAACATCTGCAATAATTATCCCCACTGGCGGCACAAACCAGCTGGGCGCCATATCCTCAAAGTTAAACTTTTTTGCTCGCTGGTATAAAAAACTCATCAAAAATGTAAGATGCAGCACAAAAGCTAAAACCCACATAATGTCGCCAGCTAATGAGTTAAATTGCCCAACTGAGTTTGAAATAACAAGATTAGCCATTGCAAATGTAGGGATCACACTTCCTGCAACTGGGTGTGCTAAATCGGCTTTTAATAAATGAGGGTGTAGTAAAAACTTAGCAGCCAAAAGTAAAACTAATACGCCAGCTAGTACCGCTCCCAAAAATTGCCCTTGGGAGTTTAAATTAAAAACGTTTTCCCATGTCCATCCCATACTGGCAATACCCAAAGCTAAACCGGCCATAGCTGTTGGCGCACCCATCACTTTATTTTTAAATTGCTTAAACACTGTATTTCCTAATCATTGGGTGATGAACAAGTTACTGCTTTTTACTGCATTGCCTTAAAATAACGCTGTAAAATTAATACAAGCGTGTTTAATAGAACGCTTTTTGCATACAAACATTTCATAAAAATAAGTTTACGGCTTACATATTAAAACGCAAAAAAAGCCATAACACAGTTATGGCTTTTGCTTTATTTTTAAAATTTAGTTTAGTTAGAACGCGTAACTAACGCTTACATTAAGTGAACGACCCTGCCCAGCAAGTTGTTCGAACCCGTTGCTGCTATCTTGTTTAAGTGCCGCAATACTTACACCCCCTAGCGGAAGTTGGTAGTACTCATCAAACACGTTACTCACTTCTGCGCTTAGCGTTAATGAATCCCATGTGGCTTTAGATCTTAAATTAACCAGGCTGTAGCTGTCTGTTTGGTTTTCAAAACGATTATTATCTACACGGCTTTTAGTATCGACCCACTGCCAAGATAACGCATTTTCAAATCGACCTATTTGCTGGCTAATACCTAGCTGAGTTTGCAGTGGTTTAATTTGATAAAGTGGCTGATTAGTATCGTCGCGCTTGCCTCTCGTATTAGCAACATTAGCGTGTAACTGCCAGTTACCTAAATCCTTAGATTCATAAATATTGGCTGTTAAATCTATTTTTGCACCATACAAAATAGCATCTACATTAGTAAACTGAAAAATGTTACGCGCTGTATTGTCCAAGTCATAACTATTGAAGCTTCTTACAATATCAGCATCAATATAGTCACTCACATCTGTATACCAAACATTGGTGCTTAATCGCCAACGGTCATCTTTAGCTAATTTAATATAAGTAGCACTTATTGTATGCGCTGTTTCAACGTCTAAATCAGGCTTACCAATATAACCATTACCATCGCCATACCAACCAATCATGGTGGTTGCCATGGTACTTACACCCCAACTGTATCGTTCATATAAATTAGGCGCTCGGTTTTTACGGGCAAGACCAAATTGCAGCTCATCATAATTTGTTATTTGATAGTTAATTAATAAGTTAGCATCAACTATAGTGTCGGTTTTATCTCTGTCGCCAGCATTAAAATTCTCAGTAGCGATGGTATTATCTGTAGACGTATCGCTCATATCATCCATATCCGTCATACTCATACCATCGTTGTAAGATTGAACCTCTCCAACGTGGCTATTAATACTTTCAATACGTACGCCTGCGTTTAACCATAACTTTGTATTTATTTGGCTCTCAAATTCTGCAAATGCCGCTATGCGCTCTCGTTTACCGTTATTTATATTTACGTAATCGTCTGGTCCCATCATGGTTGAGCCTTCAATACCTGGCCACCAATCATCAATGCTGTAATTGTAATATTCTTGAGCGAGTAAAATACTGCTGTTTTTATTAAGCGCGATACGCCATTTAAGCTGCGTACTTATATCTTGTGCATCGGTTTTCATTCGCATCATGCCTGTTTTTTCTTCACTGAAAAAACCCATTTCGTGCTTTACGCTATGCCAGTTAACTTGCCCTTCAAGCTCGCTGTTTTCAAAGGAGCGTTTGTATTGAGCTATTGCACCGTAGCTGGTGTTATCGGTCATATCCATATACTGATTTGCAAATCCCTGATACGGGATTTTTTGATGCGTTAGCTTTATAACTAATTGCTGTTTATCATCGCGCATAGCTGCGGTTAAACTATGATTTTGTGCTCGATACAATGTATCTAATACTACATCGCCGTTACCGTCTTCATAACTATCTGCGTCACTAAACGAACCCTGATAATTAAGGCTAAACGTGTCACTTGCTAAACGTGCACCAACGCCAAGTTTACGTCCGTTATCAACGCTACTGTACTTTGCTGACACATAACCTGAGTGCCAACCTAATTCATTGCTATCGCTATACTGTGGTGAAATAGAATTAACGCTTATTACACCGGCAATATTATCGCCGCCCGCGCC
>NZ_AUTP01000148.1:0-19987 GCF_000498075.1 Pseudoalteromonas sp. TAB23 | reverse complement strand
GTTAAACGATATACGCCCTGCGATGCGCGCGCACTGGATGCTCAATGCGGCGCAAGCAATACGAGATATTGCTGATGAAGGGGCGCTTGAGCTATGTCGCGAAAATGGTAAATCTTTGCAAGATGCTAAAGACGAGTTTTTAGAATCGGCTCGCTATTTTGAATACTACGCAGGTATGGCGGATAAACTCGAAGGTACCTCTATTCCGCTTGGTAAAGACTACATTGATTTTACTCAATATGTGCCTATGGGTGTATCGGTTCAAATAGTGCCTTGGAATTTTCCAGTGTCTATTTGTGCACGCTCTTTAGCCCCGGCGCTTGCTGCAGGTAATGCCGTAGTTATTAAATCCCCTGAAATATCACCTGTAGGCATGGTGTATTTAATTAGGGCACTTGAAAACTGTGGTTTTCCTAAGGGATCAATAAACTTACTTTGCGGAAAAGGCTCAGTTATAGGTAACCATTTAGTTGAACACGCTGAAGTAAATCAAATTGTTTTTACGGGTTCAGTGCCTACAGGGCAGCATATTCTTAAAGCATCTGCTGCGAGAGCAACACCTTCAGTAATGGAATTAGGCGGTAAATCTGCCGCTATTGTTTTACATGATGCTGACTTACAAAACGTTGTAAGCAGTGTACGCAGCGGGATATTTTTTAATGCTGGACAAGTTTGCTCTGCTATGTCGCGTTTATTAGTACATAAAAGCCGTTATACAGAAGTGAAAGACGCAGTGGTAAAAATGGCTGAAAGCTTATTGATTGGCTCTGGCGAAGAGCAAGCTGATTTAACGCCTGTTGTCTCAAAAGCGCAGCAAATCAGTGTTATGGCAATGATCGAGCAAGCTAAAAAAGAAGGCGCAAAAATCATCACCGGTGGCTATATACCTGATATGCCTGGCTACTTTGTAGCACCAACCATAATTGAAGCAACGCCAGAAATGACAATAGCGCAAGAAGAAGTATTTGGCCCTGTACTTGTTGTTATGCCGTTTGATACAGACACTGAAGCTGTTGCTATTGCTAATGGAACCGACTTTGGTTTAGTTGCGGGTGTGTTTGGTGAGGGCTTAAACCATGTATTTAATGTTGCTCAGCAACTTAGAGGTGGCCAAGTGTTTGTTAATGAATGGTTTGCCGGTGGTATTGAAACCCCTTTTGGTGGTGTGGGCTTGTCTGGCTTTGGGCGAGAAAAAGGCCAAGAAGCAATTTATAGCTATGTTCAAACCCGCAATATTGCGATTCGTTTGCATCATTAAAACAATATTTCGGCTTGTTACTCGCATTCACTTCTTATTTTTTTATTCAATAAAGTGAATGCAACAGGTGTTTTAAATAAAGTCAGTAGGATGAGAGATATGAAAAAATGGCTCTGTATTATTTGTGGTCTTATTTACGATGAGGCTCAAGGCTGGCCAGCTGATGGCATTTTACCAGGCACTCGTTGGGAAGATGTACCAGAAGATTGGGTCTGCCCAGATTGTTTAGTAGGTAAAGCTGATTTTGAAATGATGGAGATCACACAAGACGACGTTCAAGTAGCGAGTCATGTGGAGCTAATCGAGCAGGCTCAACCTATTGCAGCACAAGACCTAAAATCAGACATTACTTTAAAACCGATTGTTATTATTGGCAGTGGGCATAGTGGTTATCAAGTAGCGGCAGCACTTCGTAAGCAATCTTCAACGGTCCCTATTACTGTTATTACTGCTGATAACGGCGCGCTTTATAGTAAACCGGCACTATCTAATTCATTTGCATTAGGTAAAAGTTGTGACGATTTACAAAATGAAAGTGCGTTAGAGTGGGAGCAAAGGCTTAATATTCGTGTCTACCCTCATACTCGAGTAGAAAAGATTGATAGGAATAAGCAGACCCTAAATACTAATATTGGCAGCTATGAATATAGCANTAGCCACTGGTGCTTCTGCTATTAAAATCCCGATTGCTGGCGATTGTAGTAATGTATTAAGTATTAATGATTTAACAGACTATCGCTGTTTTAAAAATGAGCTTACAGGAAAAAAACGCATCGCTATTCTAGGTGATGGTTTAATTGGCTGTGAATTTGCCAACGATTTGAGTGCAAGTGGTTATGACGTGAGTGTAATTGGTTTAGGTAAATGGCCAATTGAGCGCTTAATTCCACAAATATTAGGAGAGCGTTTAAAGAAATCATTGACCGATATTGGGGTTTCTTGGTTTTTAGAAGACAGTATTTCTCATATTGACGCTGAGTCTGATGGAAGTTCTCAATTACATTTACAAAGTGGAAAAGTAATTGAAGCTGATTTAGTTATATCGGCCGTTGGCTTAAAACCAAATACAGCATTAGCAGAGCAAGCTGGCCTTGAAGTTGGCCGAGGTATAAAGGTTAACGACTATGGTCAAACAAGTGATGAAACTATTTTTTCATTGGGTGATTGCGCCGAAACAAGTCAAGGCTGGCAGCCATTTATAGCGCCAATTAATCAGCTTGTGCCTTCATTGGTTTCTTGTTTATTAGGCGACTTGACCAAAGCTATTTTTACATGTTCACCAGTGATAGTGAAAACTCCAATCATGCCTTTATCTATTTATCCTGCGGCAGTAGGGGCACTTGGTGAGTGGCAAATAGAGCAGATTGATGATGGTTTAACTGCTCGGTTTTATTCTGTTGATGGTTTATTACTAGGTTTTGCCCTTTTGGGTAAACAAGCTCAGATAAATAGAAGCCACTTACTTGAGCAGCTTAATACAAAACAGCTTACTGTAGCGGAGTAATAAATGATTCATTTACCAAACGATGATGCTACATGTGGTTGGTATCATGCAATAACTAAAACACCAGAAAAACCTAGACTAACAGGTGAACAAACTGCCGATTACGTTGTACTAGGTGGCGGGTTCGCTGGACTTGCAATGGCTAGGCGACTAGCTTTGCATGCGCCTAATGCACGTATTATATTGATTGATGCGCAGCGTATTGGGCAAGGAGCATCGGGTCGAAACTCAGGCTTTGTAATTGATCTACCGCATAAATTTTCATTAGAGCATCCAGATCCTGCGCATAAGCAAAAGCTACTTAAGCTTAATCGCTCAGCGATAGATCAGCTTTCGAGTTTAGTGTCGAAATATAAGATTGATTGCCAATGGTCTGCAGCTGGTAAATATCAAGGTGCAGTCGGTGAGCGTGGTGAAGCTTACTTAGATCATTTTGAACACTTAATGAAAGATTTAGGTGAGCCTTACCAACATATAAATGGAGATGATCTTTCTAAAGTATTGGGTACAAACTATTACAGTCGCGCTATTTATACACCTGGTGGTTATTTAGTTCAGCCTGCGGCTTTAGCATGCGGGTTAGGAGATAACCTTCCTGATAATGTTGAGGTATTAGAAAACTCGCCAATAAATAACTTATCTAAAGAGCATGGGAAGTGGCTACTGCACTCTAAGCATGGTGTAGTTAAAACACCTAAGTTACTACTTGGTACTAGTATATTTACGCGAGAGTTTGGCTTTTTAAAAAATCGATTATTACCTGTCATGACTTTTGCTAGTTGGACCAGGCCTTTAAACGATGATGAAATGAAAGCGTATACCGGGTTGTTAGATTGGGGCTTAACACCCGCAGATCATGCTGGCACAACGATAAGAATGACAGCCGATCGCCGCATATTAATTCGTAATACTTACAAGCATGTTGATAAATACGGTGCTAGTTCCACTGTAAATGAAAATGTGCGTAAACAGATTCAGGATGATCACCGTAAAGTATTTTTAGCACGTTATCCTCAGTTAATTGACGTTCCTTTTACCCATTCGTGGGGAGGTACTTATGCAATTTCTCGTAATTTTACCAACTTTTTTGGCGAATTAGATGATGGCGTATATGCCAGTGCATGTGATAACGGTGTAGGCATTGCGTGGGGGACTGTGTCGGGAACATTATTAGCTGATTTAGTGATGGGCGAACAATCAGAAGCCCTCGACGATATTCAACACGTTACAGGTATGCCCAGCCTTAATCCTCCAGAGCCGTTTTTAGGTATTGGTGTTAAAAGCCGAATTAGCTTAGCTAAATGGTTAAGCCGGAGCGAAATATGAAACAAGTTAAATTAGTAGATAGTAAAAATCTAGATTTTAATATTAGAGGGGAGACCCTTGGTATGGCTTATGTGGCACGAGCTTTAAGCACAGAAATATCACCTCACATTGGAGTGGGTTTTGCTAAGTGGGAAGGGGCGAAAGTTGCTTGGACCGTTTTATACGATGAAGTTATTTTTGTAATTGAAGGATGCTTTGAGCTAACTGCAAATGGAGAAACGCATTTGGTTCATCCGGGTCAAATGTTATGGATACCTGAGAATACAGAATTGGTATACGGCGGGCATGCGTTATTTGGCTATGTGGTACACCCAGGTAATTGGAAAGAAATACATGGAATAGTTTGATTTTTAAATCTACACATAGTTCCTGAGCCCTTAGTGCAACCAAACTAAGGGCTTTTTTAATATATTAGAGGAACTCAATTTTTGTAATTTAGGTAAATTTAAAACCAAATATTAGACTAAAGTCTATAGGTTAGATTTATTCACTTATTAGGTTTGTTTTTATCGTTTGTGGTAATTGAGCTAACACTCTAAAGTTTAGTTGTCGGCAACAAGTACGACTAACAAATACCAATTTTATTAAAACATGATTATTTTAGCGAATTAAATAACTCACTAACGGCGTTAAAAAATTACTTATATAGAACGACTATATTTCATAATTTTTGCCTTGTTATTAAGCTATTTACTTGACGCTAAAAAAGATCACTAGTTTAAACAATTGCCATAACAGGAATATAATCATGAAATTTACACTTTTAAAAACCATCGCTCTTGGCTCATTATTAACTTGCTCAGCTGCTGCAATGGCTAATCAAGGTGATTATAAATTAATGGTTATTGAAGACTCAGTAACAGCAGCCCCAGCATTTGAAAAATCGTTTAATAGCTGTGCTTTAACTGTTGAATCAAAAAACTACGAAGAAGCAGAAGCTATTTGTACACAAGCAATTGCTTTACTTAAGCAAAGCCATGGTCCGCGTTTAAAAGTACGCGAACTTACATCGTTTGCATTAAGTAACCGTGGTGTAGCGCGTATTAAGGCTCAAAAAGACACTGCGGGTATTTCTGATTTATATGAAGCGGTTCAAATTTCTAAAAACTCACTTGTAACGCATAACTTAACTCGCGCTAAAAAAGAGTTATCTTTATAAGAATGCTTGCATAAAGCGCTTATAATTTAGCGAGAGTATAAAAGCCCATATTAGGTAGCACCTAATATGGGCTTTTTTGTATGTTTGCATAACAGTAGTTACTTATAAATACACTCATTTTAATAAAACAGCTTTACTGAATAATAGTGCTCTTAAGAGTGATTTTTAGAGCCTTACGCTACTAATTTATATTGGTAAGTACTTGTTACCTAAAACATAGATCTATAAATATAAAAGTATAGGTAAAAATATTATTTTTTGACGTGACTAAACTATCCAGTAAAACAGGATTATTTTATTTAAGTTGTTGTTTTTAATTGACAATAAAACCTAATGTCTTTGACTTTAATCTGTTTTTATTTAAAATCGAAGTAATATATATTTTATAGCATTGACGACACGTGGATGCTAATCACTGTTTTGTGATAAATAGCTAGATATTATCTTGGTTTTAATTTTTAGTCCCACCTCCATATTACTAAAAATTAAACAAGGAATAGAGTAGTTATTAACTTGTGCAATAAAAATAAAAAGCGCAAATAAAGGGATTTAAAAATGCAATTTAAACTAAAAAAAATAGCTGCCTTGTTATTCGGGGTGGGTATTAGTCTTTCTGTATTTGCCGAAGATATAGAGCTATACGTAAACCATAATGTTGAAACCGACGAAAACCCTCGCGTGCTTATTGTGTTTGATACTTCAGGAAGTATGAAGACTAAGTTGCCTAATGGGGGACCTAGAAAAATCGATGCTGGTATAAGCGCTATGACCCAATTAGTAAATGATAACAGCTCGATTGATTTTGGTTTAATGCGTTTTAATGGCAATGATGGTGGTTATGTTATGGCTGGCCTAGGCTCCTCACATGATAAAATATTGGGTCAAATAAAAAAGCTGCCAGCTAGCGGGAATACACCTATCACTGAGACCTTATGGGAAGCTTACCTATATATGACGGGGCAGACGGTTTGGTATGGGCAAAATACGGACAAACGCGATACTACGATTGAGAGAGAGCAAAGTGGTAGTGATATACCTCGTTATGTTTCTCCTTTTCAACAGGCTGTTGGTGCAGATGAGCGTTGTGATAACTCAATTAGCTTAATATTAATGACTGATGGTGATCCGACACAAGATATTACCCGAAATGATGATATAAGAGCTTTATACAAATCTACTTTTGGCTCAAATCCCACTAAAACAAGTAGTAGTTATTTAGCCGCTTTAGCTCAGATAATACATGGCACAAGAGATGTTGAAGTTGACTTGTACGAGACCACGCCAGAGGTTGCTGATACCGGACGCGTTTTTACTATCGGTTTTGGTAGTGGCATGAGTACAAATGGTAAAAAGTTATTAGAAAAAACCGCTTTATTGGGAGGAGGCGAGTACTTACATGCAGATACATCCACTGAACTTTCTGAAGCGCTTAATAATACAATATCGAAAATACGCGAAGTTAACGATAGTTTTTCATCTCCTACGGTAGCAAGTAATAATGTTGACCAAACACGTAGCCGAGAGTCAATTTACTTTGCGATGTTTTATCCTGAAACAGGCGCACGTTGGAGCGGAAATTTAAAAAAGCTTAAAGTGTCTGGTGCAAATATAGTCGATTCAACTGATAAAATAGCTCTTGATGAAAATGGGTTAATTGATGAGAAAGCGCGAACTTTTTGGCTGCCAACTAATAAGCCTGCAGATGGGAATTTAGTAGCTCAGGGTGGCGTAAATTTACTTTTATCAACTTTAGACCCTGATAGCCGTAAAATCTACATAGATAAAACGGGCAGTATTATTGATTTTACTTTTGATAAAGTACAAACCATTTTAAATTTAGCGACAAGTACAGTTACCGATCTTGCCCCTGATTTGATTCCTAATATCGGGTTAACTTTACAGGAGAGTGATATTAACTGGGCACGAGGGGTTGATGTTGATAATGAAGATGGAGATGACTCATCAGTAGATCAGCGAATCAATATTTTTGGCGACCCTTTGCATTCAAAACCGGTATCTATAGATTACGGCGATGGAAGTATTCATATACTTGTTGGTACCAATGCCGGATTTTTACATATGTTCGAAGACAAAGGCGATACTGTTGAAGAAAAGTGGGCTTTTACACCTGCTGCCTTATTAAGAAACATTCCGGCTTTGCGGAGTAATCTCGCAAATACAAAAGTGTATGGCATGGATGGCCCTATAAGTGTGTTCTTTAATAATAAAAGTTTAAACACTGATGGTTTAAATGATGGCGTTGTTAAAGCAAGTGAGGGCGATGAAGTTTGGGCATTTACAGGCATGCGCCGAGGCGGTAAAAATTACTACGGCCTGGATATAAGTGACCCAAAAAAACCTAAAAAATTATGGAATAAGCCAATTGTTGGTGGCTCTGAAGAATTTAAATATTTAGCACAAACATGGTCTAAGCCCCAAATTGCGTATATTAAAGCGTTTGGTGAGGATTCATTGCTGATATTTGGCGCAGGCTACGATACAAACAAAGATAATGCGATTAGAACAACAGATGAAACCGGGCTAGGTATTTACATTGTTAATGCTAAAACTGGCGAAAAGGTATGGGCGCTCACTCCAGATGAACATGGTTTTACCGGAGAGCACAGTATTGCAGCGGATGTAACTACGCTTGACTCAGATTACGATGGGTATATTGACCGAATTTATGCAACCGATACTGGCGGTAATATTTGGCGTGTAGATATTCCCACCGATGATGAAGATGAGATTACTCACTTTAAACTTGCTGAACTTGGCAGTACATTAGCGTCACAAGACAGACGTTTTTTTTACAAACCATTAGTTGCTAGAACGCTGTTTAGTAAAGTTACTAAAACCAATTATGGTGGTGAAATGATCACCACCCGTTTAGACACCCCGTACGACGCAATTGTGATAGGCAGCGGAAATCGCTCAAACCCACTTGCTACTAATGAGCAAGATCAGCTTTATATGATCCGTGATGAAAACACCTTAACAAAAATATTTACTGAATTCCCAGCCCCAATAGTGCCTGATGATTTAATGAAAATGAATGAAGACCCATTTGGTAACGCACTTGATGACGTTGATAAATTTGTTAATCTTGAAGTTAAGTTAGCCGAATTTAAAGGGTGGCGATACGAATTAGGGACGGGCGAAAAGTCCCTTGCTGCAGCAACAGTCGTTGGTGGGGTTGCTTACTTTACTTCCTTTACGCCTGCATCTTCATCATCAACTCAAAACCAATGTTCGTTAACGGGTGGCGGTGGTTCGCTTTATGCCTTTCATTTGCATTACGGAACGAAGGTTTATGACGATGTGAAATTTGCAACAAGTAATGATGTACCAGATACACCGAAACTATTTTTTGGGGAAGGCCCGTCGTGTGCAGATAATGATGCGGATGGTAAGTGCGATTGGGATGACGCAACGGATGTAACGCAAGTTAGTCAGTTTTATTTAATAGGCCCTGGGGTTAAAGGTTCTGATAAGCCGATAAAAGCTATTGAAATACTTGGACCAAATTTAAATGTTGAAGGTGGAAAAGTTAAGCTAGTAAATGGCGCTCAACCAATTGGTTTTGGCTTTAAAACTCAACAAACGTATATTTATAAACGCGAAGAAAACGATAGTCAGGCACATTAAAAACACGATGTTATAAACATAAGCCACCTTAATTAGGTGGCTTTTTAATTTTAAGAACGAATCAAAAATGCTGATGGTTTGCTTATATAATTGTTTTATAGTTATCGAAGCGCTCTAAACCAAGCCATGTATGATACACATTCGTTTACAAAATACTGCCTATCACTCAAGCCCTTTATTTTAGGTGCCTGTAGTCCATATTAGTCAACAATAGCTGGTCTTAGTTATATTTAATTAACAAATGTAAGAGCTAAATATAACATGCTGTGTCACTATATAGGTACAGGGCATGTTGACTTGTTGCCATCCCCCCATAAAAATTCAATAAATTTCTGTTGTTTAAATTTATACCAAGCTGCATAAATCTTTGAGTAATTAACGAATTAAATTGCACTACAACGTCGTTAAAAATTTTTATTTAGAACACTAGATACAAAAATTTTTGCCTAGTTCTAGCGTAATTTTCTTAACGTTAAATAGACCCCATATATAAGCAGACTGGTATTACTTATTTTGTATTAAAGTAACTTATTTAATTTATAACAATATGATTTTTAATAATAATTAAAGTGCAAAAAAGGAAGTCTTTGTATGTTTTTTAAAAAAAGTCAGTTAGCTATTTCGTTAGCGTTTACGCTAGGCCTTGTTGGATGTGGCGGCGGNGGCGATGATAAAGTGGTCGTTGTAGAGCCAGTTGTAGCCAAGCCTGACCCTATAAAAGTAGACCCCGTAGAAGTTAACACTATCTCTCTTACTGGTAAGGTTATTGATGGCTATGTATCTGGTGCAATAGTATGGCTAGATATTGATGGCGATGGTACTTTTGATGAGCAAACAGAACCTTCTGTAGTCTCTGAAGAATCGGGTAATTATAGTTTTAATTTTACAGAAGAGCAGGCGCTGTGTGTGCCGTATTCAACTATGTATGTTGATGTACCGGTTGGCGCAATTGACGAGGACTTAGGAGAGGTAACACAAGCGTATCAAATGTCATTTCCGCCCTCAATTGAGGCTTTGACTGATGAAGATATTCGAAATATATCCCCTTTAACAACCGTTATTTGGGAGCAGTTAAGCCTTCAATTACAAAAAAGTGGTAACAATAATTTAAGTTGTGATGCACTTAAAGAAAATACTGAGCTACTTGCAAACCTTCAAAGCGAAGTAACAAATGTTATGCAAAACTTGGTTGCGCATTATAATTTGTCGACAGAGCAAATTTACTCAGATTTTATCGCTACTAACGACAGCGACGCTTACGACAGAGCACAAGCAATTGTTAAGGGACTAAAAGCGGCCTATAAATTCAAGCAAGAGCTAGATGCTCAGTATCCTGATGCAGAAGAAGTAAGAGCAGTGATTTACCAGGACACAGCAAAAGATGCAGAGTATGGATTTGAAAATGCATGGTACCGCGATAAAGTTATTTTTGCAGGCGCTGAACTTATTTATGAGCAAGTAAAGCTTCAAAATACAGACGAACTCGACAAAATTGACGTTATTTTGTCTCGATTGGATTCAACAGATACGCCTTGGGGCGAAGAATCGTTAAATGGAAAATTAACAGTTAGAGACGATGTTTACATTAACGCCGATCGTACTTACCGATGCTCTAGCATTGAGAACGTTAGTTTTGAGCAAAGCAATGTGCTTTATGGCGTTGATAATACAAGTCCATCGGTTAACTTCCCAACAGCAGATGAATGCGTTAGTGCTAATTTAGATACACCGTTCGAGCGAGGTTTTAGCATTAGCTATACTGAGTCGGGATCGTTTTACCAAACTGACTTTGCCTTTAGAGAGGAAAATGCCGACTTTCAGACATTATCTAATTGGGTAAATGTTAAAGACAAAGCTGCTGATTTAGATACTCAAGATTTAGTGACCGTACTCGCTGCTATGCCCTATAAGTTTGATGACGAAACATCTATTGATGCTAGCTTTTGGCGTAAATATAAAACCACAGACAACGTACGTATTATTAAAACGATTGAAGGGAAATGGTTTAGAGATACTCGCCAAGAAGATGGAACAATGCTGCATGAGTGCGGTGAAAATGGTGTTGACTGGGTGCAATGCGAATAATGTAAAAAGCACTTTAATAAATATTAGTTTAATGCCAGTCAGTTAATAACTGACTGGCATTTTTTTGTTTAAAAAAGCTTACTTTTATGTGCGGTTATAACTGTATACCTGATGGGCTTTATTTTAATCTGTTTTTTACTCGGGTTTACTGTAAAATTACTGGGTTAACATTTGTTAAGTGATGCTTACAATTGTTATTGCTCATTAAGTATTTAAACTAATTTAAGTAGAGCTTATGATTTTTTATATTATAGGGTTAAGTTTACTTGTTATTATTTTATGCGTTGCGCTTTATGTAATTTACAGCAATGTACATAAAAGTCGGGTAAGAAAATCCAAGGAATACAACGTACTGTTTGATAAAGACACGATAGTGGATGATTTAATCACTCAACTAACAGAAAAAAATCAAACACAAGAAAACCAAGATAAAACAGCTAAAGGTAAAGAAGAAATCCTTGCAACATTTGTTGAGTTACATCGCTCTGGTAGCTTTTGCGCACATTTGAGTGAACAGGAAATTATTTACTTTGTTAAAAAGAAATTAAACATGGAGAGTAATAAAAATGGATAGCGAAAAAGCAGTCCCAGCAGTTAAAAGTGACTCATTTATGAGTCGGTTTGGTCGTCGTAATGTAATTGTTGTTTCATCAATTGTTGTTGTATTAGCCGTAATTGCAACGCTTACATCGCAAGTTGTTTCGTGGAATGAAGCAGATGAGCGCTTAGTACATCAATCGGCTTTTACAGGTAACTTAACCGTAATAAATCAAGCCGGCCCTTATTTAAAAGCGTTTGGTACTACATCGGCTTATAAAAAAGTAATTTCGATTAACTTTACGGGCGATGCCGGTGCAACAGCAAGCGCAATTGTACCGTTAATACCAATTCGATTTTTAGATACTACAACGGGTGGCGCACGAGGTGTTTCTCGTTTTAGATTACCAGGCAATGTACCAGCAGCTGAATCTGGTGCTTTACGTGGTTTACTTAAAATACACGAAGAGTTTGGTTCACAAGAAACATTAATATCTAATTTATTAATGCGTGCAACCACTGAAAATGTAAAAGCGTCGGCGCGTATGATGTCGGTAGAGCAGCATTACTCTGGTGGTAATGGTCAATTAAGCCAAGATTTTGCTGATCAATTAACAAACGGTATTTTTGTTACTGAACAAATTATTAGTACGGGTGAGCGCGATAAATCTGACGATTTAGGTAATTTAAGTAAACAGCAGCGTGTCACTATTAATATTAAGATGGACGATGAAGGTAATACACTGCGTAACGCACCTATTTTAGGCGCTTACGGTATTACAGTAGTTGATGCCAGCATTATTGATATTGACTACGAAAGCAAAGTAAATGCTCGCCTTGAAGCGCAAAAGCAAGCTGCTGCTGATGAAGCGCTTGCGCGTCAAAACCTTAAAAAAGCTGAGCAACAAGCACGTACTGAAGTGGCTTTAGGTGAACAAGCAATTGCTAAGCAACGTGCTGAATCTGAAAAGTTAAAAATAAAAGAGCAAATTGATGCTGAACGAATTAAGGCAAATGCCATTATTTCTGCGCAGCAACGAGTGGCTGTAAAAGCCGAGCTTGCAAAAGAACAAGAAGAGATTTTAAAGCAACAACGCTTAGAAGCATTAGGTATGGACGTTTTAGCTGAGGCTCGTTTAAGAGCTAAGTCTGCTGCACTTGATCCTAAGTATGTATTTGATGAAACGCTAAAAGCAGAAGTTAAAATTCAAACCGCCTTATTTACAAGCTTAGGTAATAGCCGTTTAGTGCCTGAAATTGTAATAGGCGCAGGCCAAGGCGAGCAAAGCAATGGCTCTGAATTTATGCGTTTATTAGCCGCTGACGCTGCATTAAGCCTTAAAAAGCGTTTAGAAAAAGATAAAAAATAAACGATTAGTTAAGTATTGCACAAACAATAAAAACGCTGGCCAATAAGCATTGGTCAGCGTTTTTTATTGTGCGTATTTTGCTATTGTACTGTTTAGGTAAGCTTTGTGGCTTATTAAACATGTATTTAGGTAATAAAAGATAAATAGTGAGCAGTTATGGATTCGAACAGTAATCAGTTTATTTTAGATTTAGGGCAAGAGCATATTACTATTCAGCGTCGATATGAAGCGCTGGGAGCGTTTAACGATTTTTTAATTGCAGTGTGGTTTTTAATTGGCAGTTTTTTCTTTTTAAATGATGCATTAGTGCAAAGTGGCACATGGTTGTTTATAGCGGGCAGTGCTCAATTGCTTATAAAACCTGTTTTGAAGTTGATCAGCTTAGTACATGTTAGTCGGGTATTTCATTCAAATAAAACTCCATAAATAAAACCATAAATACGACTCATGATGAGTTCAGTTATTATGGCTAATAATTTACCAGTATAAGTTATTTAAATATCAAGGATTGAAAAGTGAAAGTACTTAAGTGGATTGCAATTGGAATAGCTACTTTATTAATTATAGGCTTACTAATTCCCGAAAAAATAATGATTCCGGTACAAGGTGCCACAAGTAAAGATTGGAACCATAATACGTTTTGGTACGAGCCTTGGGGTAGGTCGGGTGTGCACAAAGGAATTGATATTTTTGGCACAAAAAATACCCCCGTAGTTGCCTCAACAAGCGGTGTTGTTATATTTGCAGGTGAGTTAACTCGCGGTGGTAAAGTGGTTGCGGTGCTTGGGCCTAAATGGCGCGTGCATTACTTTGCACATTTAAATGACTACTCTGTAAGTACAGGTGATGTAGTAAGCATAAACAGTCAAATTGGATTACTGGGCGATACCGGAAATGCAGCAGGAAAACAGCCTCATGTGCATTATTCTATTTTATCGTTAGTGCCCATGCCGTGGCTTTTTACAACGCAAAACCAAGGGTGGAAAAAGATGTTTTTTTTGAGCCCACATAAAAAACTCACTGCTAAATAATAGTTTTAGCTGTTAAATCAAGGTGTTTAACAGCTAGAATTAGTTAATAAGCAAGCGTGTATTTAAGCTAAAAATTAGCCTGCAACTGGGGTTTTACCCGCGCGAATATTTTTAATGCTTTTAATAAACATATAAATACAGGTAGTGATTAAACAGCCTGCTAAATAAAACACAATACCGTTGGGTGCATCAGATAAATTTGCAGCAAGCATAGGGCCAAATACCGACCCAATACTGTAACTCAAAAGCATTACCTCAGTTGCAGATACTATTTTTGCCATTGGTAATGAGTCGCACGCAAGTGTTATAGCAATCGGGTAAAGTGCAAAGCTGCACGCGCCTAGTATTAAGTAACTTACTATTAATCCTGCTAAAGTGTTTGCTTGTAATATACCCACAGCACCGGCTGCGCCTATTAAACAAAACATACCCATCAATAAGCTTTTTTCAAGGCGAGTAGATAAGTAACTCACAAGCGGCTGCACGACCATGCCGCCTAAAATAATAACTGCCATAAGTGTTCCTGTGTACTGAGCTTGATCAGCTTGTGCTGAAATATACACCGGCATTAAGCCGTAAATAGGGCCCAGTAATAAGCCCGATGCTAAGCATCCGAGCATAGCTGGGTGGCTTAATGTTTTTATTTCTTTTAGTGGTAGTTTTTCAAGGTGCTGTTTTTCGGGCTGACCTTTGGTTATTAATAAAGGGGCTAAAATAGCTAAAAATAATAACGAGGCTACAAATAAATAAGGCGTTGAACCTTCGGTGCCAAGCGGCCCTATAGCAAGCTGACCTACGGCGCTGCCCCCATAAAGTGAGGTCATGTATAAACCCAAACGTTTAGCACGCGACTTTGCTGTGTTGGTCATTAATAACCAAGACTCAACAACGACAAACACACCGGCAACAGCAACACCTGCTACAAATCGTGCTATTAACCAGTTAGCGGTATTTGGTAGTGCAAGTTGTGCAAGCACACTTACTATTAATAAGCTTAAAAATAATATAAAGGCCAAGCGATGACCTATTTTTACCACAATGCGCTCTATTGTGGTGGCGCCAATAAGTAAGCCAAAGTAAAAAATGCTCGCAAGCCAAGGCGCTAGATTTTCATCAAGTTTAAATGCAGGTAACGACAGCGGAATAAGGCTCATTAAAAAGCCTGATGCAATAGCAAAAAATGACAGCCCGATAACGGGTGCTAAAGGGTTGTTAGAGGTGCTTGTGGCGGCTAATTCGGCCATTTGTGTTTATCGACTCTTGAAGGTAAATAACCACTGTTTTAAAGTTTGAGAGGTTACTTTAATAATAAAATTTGCGCGAATTTAGAGCCAAATTAAAAATAAGTAAAGTGATATTTTATTAAACAATATAAATAAACTTTAAAACGATCGTTTTGGTAAATTATCGGATCTATTATGCTTTTTATTGTAGTGTTTTTATGTAGATATTGTTTTATATTTGTGAGCATTTATTAGTGTTAAACCCTATGTAGAATAGGGTTTAACAGGTTTTTAAAGTGATAAAATTAGCACTTATTTGTTTATTGCATTACTAGTGCAAGGTGGTGATATAAACCAATACCAACAATCACATTAAACGGAAAAGTTACACCGAGAGAGCTCAGCATAGCAAGACCAATATCGGCTTTAGGTATTGCCGCTTTTATTGCAGCGGGCGCGGCTATGTAAGANTGGCCACTAAACTGCCCAATATAACTACCGAGCCTAATTCTAAATTTAAAAGTGTGCCTACTGCTGTGCCAATCGTGCCTAGAAATAGCGGGGTGACAATAGCAAATACTGCTAGTTTCCAATGTTTCCAAGGGATAGGACGAAGAGTTTGCGCGGCGACTAAACCCATTTCTAGTAAAAATAATGCCAGTACAACTTTAAAGCTACTTGTTAAAAGGCTCGTTACTTGGCTACCTTGCACCGTGCCGTACATCATACCGATAACCACGCCGCCAACGAGTAAAATCACACTTTTGTTCGTGAGAGTTTCGTGCCAAAGCGCCTTTAACGACAGCTCATTGTTTTGGCTGTTTTCTTTATCAAGCTTTCGGTAAAGCAATAAACCAACAATGATTGCAGGAAGTTCTAGCATCACTAAATACAGGGTGACTTCTGCGCCTACTACCAACTTAGCTGACTCGGCATAGGCGAGTGCAACAGCAAATGTACCTGCACTCACTGAGCCGTAATGTGCGGCAATACTGGCGCTATTAGCAACAGAGAGTTTAATCACGTATTTTAAAATAGGGTAAAGCATGAGGGGTATAAGTGCGCCAAGTAGCATTACCGATCCCATTTCGGGCAGTAGTTGCCAGCTTAAGTTACCGTGCAGCACCATACCGCCTTTTAAGCCGATGGTTAACATAAGTAATAAGCTTAATGTGTCGTAGGTGGCTTTTGGAATGGCCAAGTCCGAGCGTAAAACACCCGCTACTAATCCTAAAATAAAAAACATAACAACAATATCTGGCACTGGCTTTCCTTACTAGGTGGTAAATTAAGTGGCGCTATTGTAGATAAAACTTTGTATAGTAAATAATAAAATAAATACGAGTTAGCTATAGATATTTATCTATAGGTTATTTATTAAGTAACTATTATTAGATAAAGATTATGAGGTTGGTATGGATTTACGACATATATCGTTTAGGTTGCTTGAAGTCTTTATGAGCGTAGTTAAAACGGGTTCAATAAGCGAAACCGCAAGGCGCTTACACCTAACGCAGCCTACGGTATCGCTACAAATAAAACGACTACAAGAAGCAGTAGGCGAGCCATTACTCCTTATACAACAGCAAAAGCTACACGTGACCGATGCGGGGCTTGAGCTATTTAAAACATGCCAACAAGTGTTTGGACATTTTGATGATTACCAAGATTTTTTAACTGAGCTTAATGGTGGATCGCGCGGCCGTTGTAAAATTGCCATGGTTAATACGGCGCAATATATTTTACCAAAACTGCTTGGCCCTTATAGTAATTTACATCCCCATGTTGAGCTACCGCTTGAGATTGGTAACAGGGCAGAGGTGCTTGATAGGTTTGAGCGAGGGGAGGACGATATTTATGTATTTAGCCACCCGCCGTCGCTTGAACACGCACAAGCTGCGCGCTTTTTGCATAATCCACTGGAATTTATAGTGCCGCTAAATCATCCGTTAGCTCACGTAAAAGCCGTTAAATTAACTGATTTAATGCAGTATCGCTTTTTACTACGAGAAAATGGCTCAGCAACACGTATGTTATTTGAAAGCGAGTTGCAAAGCCGAGGCTTAGTGCTGAGCGATAGCGTACAAATGGCGAGTAATGAAGCAATACGTGTCGCGGTTGCATCGGGGATGGGCATTGCGGTTTTATCACGCCATGTACTTGCAACAGACGATACAAGTTTTAAAATTTTAAACGTAACCGATACTCATTTAGCGAGTCATTGGTATTTTGTAATGCGAACAGATAGGCACATATCGCATGCTGCACGTAACTTTTTAAAGTTTGCGCAGCAGCACGTAGAGCAATATTTAGGTACGCAGTGGGTGCGTAATGAGTTACATAACTTAGATTTAAACTAGGTTTAAATTAGGTTTAAAGTTAATTAATGTCGGGTGTTGAGTCTCTTAAAATAAGCTTTGGCTGAAACACGTGCTTTACTGTTATGCCGCTTTTTTTATAAATGTCTTTAAGCACTAAGTTAGCCGCAGCTCGGCCCATTTCGGGAACAGGGTTATCTATTGTAGTCAGTGTTGGGTAGAGATAATTGGTAAAAATTACGTTATCGAACCCAATAATGGCTAAATCTTTTGGCAGGTTAAAACCGTGTTCGCGGGCGTATTTCATAGCACCCGATGCCATTTCGTCATTGGCGCATACAAGCGCGGTTATTTGCGCTTTATTTTGAATAAAATGCCTTAAGCCGTCGCTTCCGCCGGTTTCTTTAAAGTCGCCTATGTAAAATAGCTTTTCGTCAAAGGTTAGGTTGTACTCTGCTAGGGCTTGTTTGTGACCTTTTAAACGATTTGACGCGTCTTCTTTAAACTGCGGGCCTGCTATGTACGCAATGTTTTTATGACCTTTGTTGATCATGGCTTTAGTGGCTAAGTAGCCGCCCATTACGTTGTCGAGGCTAATGCAGTTTTCTTCAATTTCTTTAACGTAGCGGCTCATTAGGTAAATAGGGGTTTTACCTTTACTTAACTCAATTAGGTACTCGTTTGATACCGCTTCTACGTGGGCAATAATAGCGTCGCAATTACGGCCTATTAAAAACTCAAAGCCGCTTTTTTCTTTTTTCTCGTCACTGTGCCCAGGCGTAATAATAACGTGTTTACCCGCAATACGAAGATGCTCTTCAATGGCTGACATCATTTGACCAAAAAACGGACCATCCAACTCAGAAACTAAAATACCGACGCTGTTTGTAGTGCTAGACGCCAAAGAGCGTGCAATAGAACTTGGCTGATAGCCTAGCTCTTTCATTGCTTCTAATACCTTTTTTTTAGTTTTTTTGCTTACGTAGTCGTTGTCGTTAAGTACCCTTGAAACAGTTGATAAAGACACACCTGCCATTTCTGATACTTGATAAATTGTCGCCATTGATGTCCTAGCTTATATGTATTTTTACTCGCACTTTATAAAAAATATAAAGTGCGAAGGGTCATTAAAAGTTAATTTACACATTACTGCGTCTAATTGCTAAGTCTTCTGTTATTTTTTGCGTCATCGCTGAGGTTAGTGGATAAATAAGCATCAATGCGGCGCCTAAAAAAGCAAATGCGGCAGGTATCCAGCTCATAAGTAACTGCATACCAGGTAGGGCTTGCGTAATTGTTAGCTCATCCATACCGTTATAGCCGTAGCCTGCAAGTACCACTAATACTAATGCACCTGCAAAACCACCACCGGTTTTTTGCACAAATGTACCCGCAGAATAAATAAGGCCTGTAGCGCGGCGTTTGTTTTTCCACTCTGAATAATCGGCTGAATCACCAAGCATACTAAAAAATAATGTTGGCATCATCGCGGCAAAAAATTCAGCAGCGCAACCAAAGGTAAATACAGCAACCAGGTTATCGCTAGGCACCCAGTAAAATGCAGTAGTGAGTATGCCGCTTAGCATTAATGATGCAATAAATAGGTTTCGTTTACCCATAATTTCGGCCAGTTTACCTGTGGCAAGTGCGCCAAATATAGATACAACCAACAAAGCGATAAAGTATTGCCCAGCCATGAGTTCATTGGCTACGTGATACTTAAAGTAGTACGCAATTACACCGTATTTTATGCCATTAAACATCATGGTTAAAAAACCAATGCCGAGTAACACCAACCAAGGTTTGTTGGTCAGAAGATCAACCATGTCGCGCTGTGATCCCGTTAAGCTTTGCTTATCTTTACTGAGCAATTTTTTAATAACGAATGTCATTGCAGCCATAACAAGGGCAAAAAATACGCCGCTGTATAAATCGCGGTAATAAAAAAACAGGGTGGTAGCAAGCAAAGGTAGGATTATAAATGGCAGGCTTTTGGTTAAATCAAATAACTCTGATTTTAAATTCCCTTCATTTGAGGCATGCGGTGTTACACGCTCTTTGGTGGTCGCAAACGTTATAATCATTAAAATAATAAGTAAGCTGGCAAATAAGTACATAGTAAGCTGATAGCCTTTGGTGTTGTCGCCGCCACCAAAAAATGCCACTAGCTCAGGTAAAAAACCCATAACCAATAAGCCACCAGTAAACGCACCTGCAAACCTAAAACCAGAGAGCTTTGTGCGCTCTGTATCGTCTGGTGTCATTACGCCCATAAGTGCCGAGTAGGGCACATTACTTACGGTGTAAGCAAGCGTTAAACCTATGTAGGTTACGTAAGCATAAATAAGTTTATTGGTGGTGCTAAAGTCGGGTGTAGTAAAACACAACACCATAAACAAGCCCAAAAACGGTGCCGAATAGAGTATCCACGGGCGAAATTTACCAAAGCGCGACTGCGTTCTATCGGCAATCATACCCATAATAATATCGGTTACGCCATCTGATAGCCTTACCACCAAAAACAACAT
>NZ_AUTP01000147.1:0-40341 GCF_000498075.1 Pseudoalteromonas sp. TAB23 | reverse complement strand
TCGCGGGCTACTTCTGCAGAGGTTGTGGTGTGATCAACCAAAACAGTGTGCGGTAACATACCCGCTAACACGCCGTCGTCGCCATACACTACTGAGCGTAAATCGTCATCGTTACCAACACACATAAATACGATGTCGGCATTACTGGCAGCTTCGCGCGGGGTTGATGCAAGGCTTCCTGAATGTTCTGCAGTCCACGTTTGTGCTTTAGCTTGAGTGCGGTTATAAACGCATACGCTGTGCCCTGCTTTTGCTAAATGCCCCGCCATTGGGTAACCCATTACGCCTAAACCTATAAATGCGACTTTCATTGACATAAAAATGACCTATTTTACTGATAACTTAGAAACTAGACCTCGATTATGTCAACCGGTCGATAAAAAAGCGAATGAAAGTCTTTATAAAATTTCCTTAACGGGAAAGGTAAGTAGGTAACCTATGGACAGTATTTATCAATTTAATGCACCACTTTTTAACAGCGAAAATTTTTCTCTTAGCCAATTACAGGGCAAAACCGTCCTTATTGTTAATACAGCGAGTAAGTGTAATTTTTCGGTGCAATTAAATGCGCTCGAAAAGCTCTATCAGCAATACAAAAGCAATGGTTTTACTGTACTTGCGTTTCCCTGTAACCAGTTTGGCCAAAATGAGCCGCTTGATAATTTAGCCATTAAAGACTTTTACCAAGATCAATTTAATACCTCGTTTGAGGTATTTGGTAAGGTAATGGTAAACGGGCCAGAAACACATCCGTTGTTTAATTATTTAAAGTCGCATACGCGAGGTATTTCGCAAAATCGTGCAATTAAGTGGAATTTCACTAAGTTTTTAATTAACTCACAAGGGCAACTTGTTGCACGCTATGCACCGCGTACTAAGCCCGAAACACTTAAACAAGTAATAGAAAGCAACCTACTGCAAGCCGCAAAGTTAAGCGCTGCTAGAGGTGGTAAAAAAGTATCGTCAAAAATACCTTTGTTTACCTCAAGTAAGGCTCCGCTTAAGGCTTAATTTAAATCAATAAAATGCGTTTTACTTGGGCGCTTACTTGTAAAGTAGTTTAGTGTATTAAAGGTTAACTACCCTACAAACACTCAAGCGTCGAGGCTATTACCATGAACATTGCTTTTTTTAGTACTCAAAAGTACGAACTGCCTTTTTTTGAACAAAGTACACGCGGTCACCGCGATATAAAAATAACGTATTTTGAACAAGCCCTGAGCGAACAAACGGCTATTTTAGCAAACGGGTTTGATGCCATATGCGTATTTGTTAACGACACTGTAAACGCCACTGTTATTGAACAATTGGCAAGCCAAGGCATAAATACTATTTTGCTACGTTGTGCAGGATTTAATAATGTTGATTTACCTGCAGCAAAAGCACATAAAATTAAAGTATTACGCGTACCAGCATACAGCCCAGAAGCAGTAGCCGAGCATTGTATTGCACTTATGCTAACGCTTAGCCGTAAAACCCATAAAGCGTATAACCGCGTACGCGAAGACAATTTTGATTTAAACGGATTACTAGGCTTTAACTTGCACAATAAAACCGTGGGTATTGTAGGTTGCGGTAAAATTGGCCTAGCGCTGTGCAACATTTTAAATGGCTTTGGCGCTAAAGTATTAGTGTGCGACCCCTACGCACAACCTGGCAATTATACAATTACCGATATAGACACCTTACTTAGCCAAAGCGATGTGATTTCTTTGCATTGCCCTTTAACGGAGCAAACTCATCATTTAATAGATGATGAGGCATTTAGTAAAATGAAAACCGGCGTTATGCTTATTAACACCTCTCGCGGTGCACTGCTTAACAGCAAAGCGTGCATTAATGCACTTAAAACTAAAAAATTAGGCTACTTGAGGCTCGACGTTTACGAGCAAGAGTCGGAGCTGTTTTTTAAAAACCACAGCGACGAAATAAATCAAGACGATATATTTTCGCGCTTAGTGAGCTTTAAAAATGTTTTAGTAACGGGGCATCAGGGCTTTTTTACCCAAGAGGCACTCACAGAAATTGCTAATACAACAATACAAAATGCACTTGAAGTAAATGAAGGTAAGCCTCTAACTAATGAGGTTTTATAAATACCTTGGCTGTACCTAAATAACAAGCACAAAAAAGCGAAGTGCGTTTTAAGCTCACTTCGCTTTATTAATCTATTTTTAGGGTTTAGATAAAATTAACCAAAGGCAACGTTTGCAAATACCAAGGTCATTAATATTGGGCAAACAAAACGAATATACTGAGCAAACCAGTAATGTACGCCGGTTGTTGCTTGGTGTAATTTATTACCACGCTGCCACATCCACCCTACTGTAATAAAGTAAAATAAGCCCATAAGCGGTAGTTGGTATTGAGTAAATAGCATAATAACTAAGCCAAATAACCAATCAAAATTTAATATAATGGCGCTTGCACACACAAGTACAACGGCGCTTACCGCCCATGTTGCTTTGGTGCGGCTAACGCTGTGGTTTTCGACTAAAAACGCTACCGGAATTTCGGTGGTCGATATAGTTGACGTAACCGATGCGATAGACATTAATACAAAAAATAATAAACCAACTAATAAGCCAATTTCGCCCATAGTGCTAAATAGCTCAGGTAAAATAGCAAAAATAAGTTGCCCTTCGCCAATCAGTTTACCGCCACTAAATACCTCTACACCGTTGTGCTGCGCCACATAAATAGCAGGAATAATAAGTAACCCCGCTAAAAACGCAACGCCAGTATCAAGTAAAGCAACACCTGCTGTAAGCTTTGGTAAATTAGCATCTGGCTGTAAATACGAGCCGTAAATCATCATACAACCCACACCTAGTGAGAGCGAAAAGAACGCTTGCCCCATTGCAGCAATAATTAAATTAGGATCGAGTATTTGGCTAAAATCAGGAATTAAATACGCGGCAAAGCCTTCGCTTGCGCCATCAAGTGTTGCAATGTAGGCAATTAAACCAACAAGCAGCACAAGTAACAGTGGCATTAAACGGCGCGACCAGGTTTCGATTCCCGATTTAACACCTTTTAAAATAATACTGGCAGTTAAAATAAGCATAAGCGGCGTAAATACAAAATTACGCAGCACTGAGTCGCTATGTAAAAATTCGCTTGCACCTGTAAAACCTAAAAAGGTTGTTATGGGTTCAATAGCGTACGAGAGCATCCACCCTGCTACTATTGAGTAAAAACTTAGCATAACAACTGCGCCCGCAAGGCCTATATAGCCTGCCGCAGCACCAACCTTACGGTTAGTGTTTTGCCATGCATCGCCCAATGCTTTTACAGGATTAGCTTGTGCTTTGTGACCTAAATAAAGTTCGGTATACAGCGCAGGAAGCGCAAGTAAAAATATAACAATAAAGTAAACCAGTAAAAATGCACCGCCACCATGGTTGGCCGCTTGCGTAGGAAAACCCCAAATATTACCTAAACCCACTGCTGCGCCAGCAGCGGCTAAAACAAAACCAAGTCGGCTTTGAAACCCATCACGCACTTGTGCCATACATCTACAAATCTGTTATTATTTTGATTATTGTGAATTAAACCATATTTCATGCCAGCTGAGTAATAAAATTGTACCCAGCCTTTATTAGTGGCGTTAACCGCTCACAATATCAGCGACTTCTTTTGCTTTAGGGCTTTTATGACTGAACACTATTTTAAAAACGCCTTGAGTATTACTTCAACTCAATTGGCAAATTTGTCTTTAGCGAGTAACAGTATTTTATTATTTAATGCTAAAACACTTGAGCTTAGTGACTTTAATTTGCCCGATTACTTAAGCCCATTTGAGATAACCATTATAAACCGCCGCAAAAGCCCACAAGCTAAGCAAGAGTATTTAGCTACGCGGTTATTGTTAAAACACCTTATTAAAATAGCGCAGCCGCAACATGCGCACGTGGCGCTTAATAAAATGAGTACAGAATTTGACGAAGCAAGCTCAAAGCTGCAAATACATGTAAATGGTAATGTTATTAATACCTGTATTTCGCATTCGCATGGTTTAGTTGGGGTCGCGTTAAATTTTGATAAAAGTGAGTTCGGTTTTGATATTGAAAAAGTAAGCCTAAAGCGCTCATTTGAAAAGCTCGCTAAGCATTTTTATCATAATGATGAAATTATACTTATCACCAAGCCTACTAATACCCAAACCCAAGCAGATACGTTTTTTAGAATTTGGACATTAAAAGAGTCACTTGCTAAAGCCACCAGCCGCCCTATTGCAAAATTACTTAGCCCCAATGTGTTTGACGAATTAAATAGTGCAAAGCTTAGCGCTTGCAGTAATAGCATTACTGTAGCTGATAGCAGTGACCGCAATGTTTGTTTTGATGTAAGTGTGGTGCATAAAAAAAGCATCGACTGGCGATGCTTTTTATTAACCGACTTTGTTAAGTAACTTTACTAGGTAGTTTTACTAGGTAACTTTACTAGGTTATTTTCCTGAATAACGATTACTCACGCAGCAAAATCATTTTCTAATAAACGGCTATGAATAGACTGTACTACGTTATCTGACTCAGTTTGCTCTACTAAAAAGCACAGGTTGTGCTTACTAGCACCGTGACAAATTAATCGAATGTTAAAGTCTTTTAGTACACTCATTAAGTTCATTTCGTGTTGGCGTAATTGAATCTCAGAGCCAATAAGTGCCACCAATGTTAGGTTGTTTTCTACCGAAACATGGCAAAACTCTGCAAGCTTATCTAGGCATTCTTGATCAAGCTCTGGACGCGAGGCATTTTGCGCGTTATCAAGGGTTATAGCTACACTGATTTCTGAGGTGGTTACCAAATCTACCGATATATTGTATTCACTTAATAGTGTAAATACGCGTGCTAAAAAGCCGCTTGCTAGTAGCATTTCTGGGCTTTTAAGCGTAAGCAATATTTGGTTTTTACGTTGTGTTACTGCGCGTATACCTGGTTGCTGCGATTTTTCGCGCTCAATCCATGTACCGCCACGTTCTGGCTCTCGGCTAGAACCTACAAACACATTAATGTGGCTACGGCTCGCTGGTAAAATAGTCGCTGGGTGCAATACTTTTGCGCCAAAGGTTGCCATTTCAGCGGCTTCGTCAAAACTTAAGCGTGCAATTGGCGTCGCTTTTGCGCACAAACGCGGGTCGGTGCTAAAAATACCCACTACGTCGGTCCAAATATGCACGCTTTTAGCGTTGATTGCTTCAGCTAATAATGCAGCGCTGTAGTCTGAACCACCACGTCCAAGCGTTGTTGTTTGGCCGTATTCGTCACTGCCAATAAATCCCTGAGTCACAATTACTTGAGCGTCTAACAACGGGATTAAATGTTCTTTAGCTGCTTGCGCTGTGGCTGCAACATTAGGCGTTGCTTTACCAAATTGGCTGTCGGTTTTAAGCACCTTGCGCACATCAAAGCGATCGGCATTTAAACCTTGTAAACGCAGCACTTGAGCAAACAAATACGACGATAAACGCTCACCAAAGCTTAGTAGCTCGTCGTGTTGCTGATCGGTTGTTAGTGACTCTTGAGCCAATGTTTGAAATGCTTTAAGAGTTTCGTTAAAGCCAACCGCTAAATCGGCATCTAGCGATAACTCATCTAAAATAGTTTGTTGAATAGCAAGCACGCCGTTTATGTGTTCTTGGCGCTCACTTGAGGTAATACTTGGTTTGCAAAGTGCAACTAAGTGGTTAGTTACGCCGGCACTAGCGCTCACGGCAACAATACGTACGTTTTTATCTGCAACAATAATTTCGCTACAGCGACTCATCGCTTCAAAGTTTGCAACACTGGTTCCGCCAAACTTGGCAACGATGTAATCTGATTTTGCGCTTAACTCTGTTTGAGGCACTGTTTGTGGCGCTGATTGGGTAGTCATTTAGTCTCCTTTCGCGGTATCCAAACCGCAATAAAACAAGAAGAACTTGGCAAAGGAATGCTTGAAGATAAGTCCACTGCCAGAAGCTCTCCACCTATATTGGTGACAGTTTTGAGGATTCAGCCCCATAAACCGAAAAACAATGACGACGTACCATTATTTTCCTCGGCGAGTACTTCCCTCCTTAATGATCATCGGCTTTCGTCGCCTAACATTAAGTACCTAAGTATCGCACCTCTTCTGAATGCTTTATTAACCAGTGGCTAATAAAACAAAACCCCACTAAGTAGCGGGGCTTTGAAAGTTATCGTTTAGACGTCTAGCTGTCAAGCATTTAATAATTTATGAGTTAAATAAAACTGCCCATGTAATACGAGCCCGCATATCCAACCGTGTAACAAATTAATAAATGCAGCGATAAACGCAAGTAGCTCATAAAGGTAAGCGCTTTAACTTTGCTCATGGCAATAATGCCCGCAGCCGAACCAATAATAAGCATTGAACCGCCCACGCCCGTTGCATACGTAAACGACAACCAGTGCTGTTGGCTCATTACTATATCGGCTTTTAATAAAGCAGCAGTAAGCGGTACGTTATCGACCCCTGCTGATAATATGCCCATTAAGTAGTTTGCGTATTCAGGTGCCATTACCGTATATAGGTCGGTAAATTTACTCAACATACCAATTTCTTTAAGTGCGCCTACAAGTAAAAGTACACCTACAAAAAACAATAATGTGTCGTATTCTATATCGCGAACAAAGTCGATTATGTCTTTGTTAATGTCTTTTTTGCGCATTAAAAATTGCGCGACTAAAAACATCACTGATAAGCCGAACAAGAAGGTTAATAAAGGCGGTACGCTGTAAACTACACTCAGCATAAGTGTGCTCACTACGGTAGATAAAAATATAACAGCAATGGTAATGTCGGTTTTTTCGATGCGGGTTTTACCTGCACCAGCAAACTCAACACGCCCTTTCATACCTATAGACAGTAACGCGGCTAGCAGCATAACGCTTGCAAGTGCTGGCGCTATAAGTAGTAATAAATGAGCAATGGTTACTTTGCCATCTAAAAATATCATCAGTGTGGTTACGTCACCTGTTATTAGCGATACCCCACCTGAGTTAACCCCAAACACAATAAGCGTGGCGTATTTAATGAGTTTTTTAGGTTCAAGTTTTAACGACATAACAACCGCGAGCGATATAAGCGTAGCTGTTACGTTGTCTGAAATCGACGAAAACAAAAATGCAAAACCACCTACCAAAAACATGAGCTTTTTTTCGCTAATACTTTTTGGCATAACACGGTGCACAATATTTTCTATAAACCCCTTTGAATTTAAATACGCTACAAAGGTCATTGCAGCCATTAAAAATAGCCATAGAGAGGCAATTTCTAAAATATTTTCGTTTAGGAGGTGTTGAATTGTATCGGGGCTTTGCCCGTGTAGAGGGTATATAAAAAGAAGAATCCAGCAAAGCGTACCAAAAAACAGCGTGGTTTTAGCTTTATTGACATGGATAATATCTTCTATAACGATCAGTAAAAATGCAATCGCTATCAGGGTTAGAATAATCGAGGAAACCATGGTAGTTAAACAACCTTTGATATAGTTTTAAAGAACACACAAATAACATTCCATTTCATGTGCCTATTTTCGGCGCGAATTTTAGCACTGCCTCTATGCAAAAACTATTATTAAATGGTCTTAAAAACGAATACTATATACAGACAAGGTTAATTAAAAATACGTAATAATGAGTCTTCTAAAAGAACTCAATAATAAAATACTAGGATGTTGTAACCTCTTATGATCCCAGCTAAAAAGCTGCTAAACACCATAACCGAACATTGGGGTGTATTAGAGCTATTATTTAAACGTTTTAAAATGGCTGACTTTAGCCTAAAAGACGTACAAAACGCGATTAAGCAAAAGCAGCCTACGTGGTCAAACGAACGCATTTATAAAGAAACAAATCGTTTGTTAAACCAAGATATTTTAATTCCACTGGCTAAATCCTCACAGCTTGAAATAAATCGTGCCATTGCCGACTTTGCTACGTTTTTACTGCAAGAAGAACATTTAGGCTTAGCGCAAGAAATTAGCGTATTAGTAGACGACCTAGCTCGTTTAGGTAACCGCCTAGATAACGCTGGCGAAATAGAAGACTTTGACGACTTACGCCGCTATAGCCGCATTATGGATGATCGGGTGCGTAAAATAATGAAGCTCTATACGCACAACGAAAACGCTATTTTAAATATTGTTGAACAAGCTAAATCTAATAATGCGGTGCAATCGCTGCAAAAGCGTTATAAAGCGGTAATAGAAGCGTTTGACGAATACATAGAGCCAATGCTTGAAATGGTTGATATTCGCGGTGAATTTCATGCGTGTTTTACCCTCATTGAAGAGCAAATAAGTAAGCAAATACTGCACATTGAGCGCTCAGGTAAAGCGTACAACGACAAACGTATGCTGGAGCAATTACGTACCCGTATACTCGAAATGCATTTAGTGGGTCGAGAAAGCTTACGTAAAAGTGCCGACATGCTTATGCCGCTACGCGAAGAGTTACGCCGTAATAACTTAATTACTCGCCAAGCAGCCAAAGTACTTGGGCTTGTGCGCAAAAATGGCGTAGACAACATGCTAAGTGCTGTACAGCCACATTTTGTGAGCGACGCGCAGCGATATTCGCTTGGTCAGCAACGTCATATTGTGGCTTACATGGCAAGCTTGGTTGAATTTGAACACGAAGAATACCAATTGCCCGATCAACAAGACGTGCCTGCATTTGTTACGCCTAATATTCCTGACTACAACGATGTTAAAACCAGCTTTGCTAAGCGCTTTAATAAAAAACGCAAAAAGCCGCAGCCCTTGCTGCAATTTTTAGACGAAAGCTACCCAAATCTCGATGCCGACGAAATGCTATTTTTGTATCAAAAATTAGTCAGCGACAGCGATATTAAAATAATTCAAAGCGATGAAAAAGCCCGCGTAAAAATTGCCGGTCAGCACTTTTCTTTATATCCATTTAATTCAGAGCCTCAGCCAGATTCAAAGGCAGATAAATAAACCATGACACACATAAACTTAGACGAGCTAACCCACCTACAAGCCATTAATAAAAAATTAGTAGCGGGTTATCACATTTGCGAGCAAGACAACGTAATGTGGCAAGAGCTTGACCAACACATAGAAGACTACACCGCCCTATTTACCGCTTTAGGTAACGATTTAAAACGCGACAGCCGTGGCTTTTATTACTTTGGTAGCGACGAAAGCACACCCAATATGGGCAAAATATCTCGCGCTATCGCACTCACCATTTACATTTTAATTGAGCACTACGCCAATACGGGTAAAGACCCAATGCGCGCATTGTTTGACGACGTAAACGATTTAGAGCTTATGCAAACGCTGGTGCAAATTAACAAACATTTATTTGATCAGCTTGAGATATTTTCGGGATCTGATTTGCGCAAAGACGTTTACCTGCGCATGGTGCGCTTAGGTTTAGCCCGTGAAGTAGAAGGCGGCTTTATGCTACAAGCGCCAATTCACCGCTACATAGATGCACTCATGGAAGTAAACGAAGAAACCTATATTACAGAGGACGAGGAATGAAAAATCTATACGGACTAAGTAAACTCGCCCTACTTAACACCGCAGGCTATGCAAAATGTGTGATCCCGCTTGATAAAAGCAGCTCTATTTGCGCGCCCAATAACACAGGTAAAAGCTCGGTTATTAACGCCCTGCAGTTCCCGCTTATTAACGATTTGCGCTTAACAGAATGGGACGGACACGATTTAGATGAAACCCGTAAGTTTTATTTTTCATCCGATCAGTCGTACATTTTACTCGAAGCTAACTTGCCTCATGGCTCGGTAGTAATAGGCGTTGCAGGGCTTGGTAAAATTGCCGGTTACGCGCATCAGTACTTTTGTTATCAAGGAAAGCTTGATTTAGAGCAGTACACGCAAGGTAAAACTATTATTAAATTTACCAAGCTGTTCAACCATTTAAAATCGCTTAACTACAACCCTATTGAGCTTAAAGCACAAGAGTTAAACGCGCTACTTACTGGCGGCGCAACCCCATTTGACGGCGACATTAACTTAAAAATGATCCCGCTTAATAATGTGCAAGACTCCTCTATTTATAAAGAAATATTTAGACGTATTCTTAATTTACACAAATTAGGCGCAAGCGACGTAAAACGCTTTATGCTACGCGTGTTTGAACGCCATATGTCGAACTCTAAGGTCGATTTTTATGAAGTATGGCGTCGCTCATTTGATAAAGTAAACCGCTCAAAACGCGAATTAAAAGCCCTTGAGTCAATGCAAGAGCCAATAGCCGCGCTTGAATCAATGCTTGAAAACCAAACCGTGCTTAAAGGTAAATTAGCGGCGTACGCACCTAAAATTGACCAAGCATTGATTGATTTTGATACCTATCAAGAATCGCAACTTAATGAGCTGGGTATAGCGCTTGAAGATATAGAGCACGAAAAACACGAGTTTGAGCAAAAGCAAAGCCTATACGTACAGCAATCGCGTGATATAGAGCGTAGACAAACTCAAATTGAGCAGTGGTTTTTAGATTACGATGCGCTTAAAAGCGAGTTTGAACTGGTAAATAAAGCCACGCTCAAAACCAGCCTGACTCAGTTAAAACAAGATTACGAGTCGCTTTCGCACTCTATAACCAGCGCACAAGGGCAAAGCCTACACACGCTTGACTACCGCATCAGCGAAACACAAAAACAAATTAAGAGCTTAAAGCTGCAACTTAAAAATCTTGAGTTTAATTTGTTTACCCGTATGCGCGAAGACCTCTCGTTAAAAGAAGTAGAAGAAATATCGCGCATTTTAAACCCAGATATTCTCTCGTTTGCAACCACCACTAATGGCGATATAACCATTGATGATGAAGATGCATTTGGTGAATTTTTATCGCTACTTAGCGAAAACGTTAAAGGCGGCGTATTAACGCTACCAGGTGCGAGCATTAAGCTTAAAAAGCTCTCGCCTGTGCAAATGCAAAGCGGCGAAAACAAGGAGCAATTAACCGCTCAGCTAAATGCACTTGAGCATTCACTTAAAGAGTTTAAGCAACAACGCGATGTTGCAGCAAACGTTGCCGACAAGCAAAAAGAAAAAGACGCGCTATACGATGAGCTTATGAGCGCAGAGAGCGCGCTAAAGCGCTTAGAGCAGTTTGATATAATGCAGCAGTCGGTTGAAGCGCAAGCCATGCTAAAAGAGCAGTTATTAGCTGAGCGCGAACAAGTTGACGACTACTTGCAAGATATTCAAAAAAATAGTGGCTCAATTGCCGATCGTCGCTCGTTAATTAAATCGAAACAAGAGCAAATTAATCGCCAAACTGAGCGCTTACGCCAAGTTAAAAGCGAGCGAATTGACCACACGCTTGATTTATACAGCGGCAAAGTGACCCCGTACATGATTGATATTACGGTCGACTTTGATAACTTAAGCGATCTTGTTCATCACTTTAATAAAGACTGCCAAGAGCTGCGTAATTTTGACATAAACGTGCGCAACACCTATTTGCATGTATATAACGCGGGTATAACTAAATTCGACAACGAAAACGACGAATATACTAAGTACCAAAAGCTAATAAGCGCCTTTCATAATATTGATAACGAACGCGACGCTGTTGAACGCCAAGCTCGTGTTGCACTTACCGAAGTGGCTGCAACTATTAAAGGCTTACGAGAAGATTTAGACCGCCTTCGCCGCGAAATGAACAGCTTTAATAAAGGCATAAGCCAGCACCGTATTTCAAACCTGCAAGCGTTTAAAATTAACGTAATACCGCGCAAAATGCTGGTTGATAGTATAGATACCATTATCAGCACGTCGCATCAGTTTGAACAAGGCGACACACTTGATTTACTGAGCCAAGAACCGTACAGCGAAAGTGCGGTAAACGAAGCGAAAGATCACTTAATTAAACTCGCCTCAGATAAAGCGGGCTTAACACTTACCGATTTATTTGATATTCGATTTGAAGTGGTTAACCGCGCAGGTGAAACAGAGCACTTTGAAAAAATAGATTCGGCGGGTTCAAACGGCACACGTATTACGATTAAGTTATTGTGTGGCATGTTGTTTATTCGCTACTTATTAAGTGACCAGGAACAAAACCTATACCGTATACCTATTTACATAGATGAAGCGGCCGACATTGACCCACAAAATCAAAAAGCAATTATAGAAACCGCACTAAGCTTTGGTTTTGTGCCTATATTTGCCTCAGTTAAACCACAAATAAGTTGTGACTACATTGTGCCTATTCGCTCGGTAAAAGACGGTGCACAAAACTGGGTAGATGAAAAAGATTGGATTGAAGTTGAACACAATTAATTGGCCGTTAAGGCAAACCAACTAAACTAAAATATAGGACGTTTAAATAATACACATTTAAACTATGTGTGTTATTTTAAATTAATGCATTTTATTGGAGCAAACGTAATGAAAAATATACTTATTGTTGCAGCGCTAGCACTTCTTACAGCCTGTACACAAACCCCAGATTGGGATTACGATAAATCAGCTAACTTTAGTAATTTTAAAACATTTGCTTGGGTAGAAAACGCCAGCCTAACTAAAGACACAAATAACTATCAAATTAATGGCCTAATGGAAAAGCGTGTTCGCACTGCCGTTAATGCAGAATTGAGCCAAACACTAGGTATGAGCTTAGTTGATGCAGCGCAAGCTGATGTACTTGTTAACTATCATGCATCGGTAGATAAAGAGCTTGAAGTAGATAACTTCAATATAAACTACCGCCCGCATTGGGGTTATTGGGGTACTGGTTTTCAACGCGATACAACTGCGCGTGAATACGAAGTGGGTACACTGATTATTGATATTGTAGACCGTGAATCTAACCAGCTAGTATGGCGCGGCGCAAAAGAAGGTCGATTAAAGAAAAATCAATCGCCAGAACAACGTGAAACATCAATTAATAAAACAGTGAGCGAAATTTTAAGTAACTTCCCGCCGCAAAAGCAGCAGTAAGTTAAAATTAGCTATAAGTAAGTTTTAAAAGAGCTCACAGTACGTGAGCTTTTTTGTGGGTGTGTATTTTTGGAACTTTTAAAATAAAGTTATTACGAGCTGCGCTCGTCACGTCAGCAAGCTGCACGTCTACAAAAAACACCGCGTCAAACTTTACCTGTAGGCGCTAAGCTTGCTTGCGCGAGAAGCGATAGCTTCTAATTACTTACTTTTATAGGGCTATATTCAACCTTAAATTACGAGCTACGCTCGTCACGTCAGCAAGCTGCACGTCTACAAAAAACACCGGATTAAACTTTACCTGTAGGCGCTAAGCTTGCTTGCGCGAGAAGCGATAGCTTCTAATCACTTACCTTTACCTAACGCTATATTCAACCTTAAATTACGAGCTACGCTCGTCACGTCAGCAAGCTGCACGTCTACAAAAAACACCGCGTCAAACTTTACCCGTAGGCGCTAAGCTTGCTTGCGCGAGAAGCGATAGCTTCTAATTACTTTATAGCGCTATATTCCATCTTAAATTACGAGCTGCGCTCGTCACGTCAGCAAGCTGCACGTCTACAAAAACACCGCGTTAAAGTTACGATTTATACTTATGCAGTAACTCAAGCGGTATGTGGCAATAGTCATCAGGATGATTAGTTAAGCGGTCTTGATGCTCAGGATCGCTTGGCACGTAGTTAGTTAGCAGCTCGACCCCTACCACAATTTTATCAGCATCACTTCGCTGGCTTATATAATTGCTAGCGACCTTTAAATGATCTTGGCTTTTGCTATAAATGGCAGTGCGATATTTAGGGCCTACGTCATCCCCTTGTTTGTTAACGCTATACGGATCAATAATCTCAAAAAAGAAGCCAAACAGCTCGTTTAAGCTAACCTCTTTTGTACTAAATATTACTTTTACACACTCAGCATAACCGTCGTATTCGCCTTGTGTATTATCATTTTTTCCATTAGCCCGCCCTGCTTCAGTACTTATTACACCAGGTAAGTGCTTTAAAAACTCTTGCACGCCCCACAGGCAGCCACCTGCAAAGTAAATAGTATCTTGCTGTTTTATATTCATAATAAATGTGACCAAGTTTGTTAGATGCATTAACGTTGCAAATGATAATCAAATGCAGTTTTTAATGAATTAATGTACAATCGCGCCAAAATCGCAGTTGTTTAATTGAATTATTTTATCACGCCTTAAAAGTGTGTTCTGAATTTAATTGTTACCGTAATTGCATATAAAAAATGAGACACACAACATGAAATGGTCACCGCACTTTATACTCCCTGCACTGCTATGCAGCGCGAGCAGTTTTGCCTACGGCGAAGCTGTAACTAATAAAACTGAAGCATCACCGGCAATCGAAAAAATAACGGTTGAGGCATCGCCCACTGCAAACACATTACCTGTAGGTACATTTGACTCTCCAGTATCTAATTTAGAGTATGACCCACGTGTTGATTTGCAATCACGTAATATGGCTGAAGCGCAAGCCGATGTAACTATACGTGGCGGTATTTTTGAAAATACCGGCTTTAGAGTTGGTAGTGCTACTTTACTTGACCCACAGTCTGGGCATTACTTTGCTGAAATTCCTATTGCACCGCAAATGCTTACCGGCCCTTATATTTTAACAGGCGCAGACAATGCGCTTAATGGTGCTAATAGCTCTGTAGGCACTGTATCGTTTGGCTGGAAACCAATTAGCACGGGCGGCAGTGTATCGGTAGGTACTGGCACAAATGATTTTAACTTACAAAGCTTACATGCGGGTGTAAGTATGCCCCTTGAAGGCGCAAAGGATTGGAAGCTTGGTTTTGAAGGTGAGATTTCTCACTCACAAAGCGATGGCACTATTGATAACGGCGATCACGACTTTACGCGTGCATCGGGTCGCGTTCAATTAGCTGGCGCTGATTCTCAAACCGATTTATTTTTTGGCTCACAAGATAAGTTTTTTGGCTGGCCAAATTTGTACACACCATTTGGCGTTAACGAAACAGAAGAGCTAGAAACCCGCTTATTAATGCTAAACCATAAGCAAAATTATGCGCAGGATAGTAACTTTGAAGTGTCGGCTTATTACCGCACACACGACGATCATTATATTTACTCTCGCGAAAATCCAAGCGCTTTTGAAGCGTTTCACAAAAGTGAAGTTAAGTCGTTAGCGCTATCGGGGCATCATGCTCAAAGCGATGTATTTGCTGTAAATTATTCAGCGCAGTTTATTGACGACTCAATTGAATCTACCACGCTTGAAAACAACTTTACCTCTCGTAAGTATTATAAATTAAGCGTATTGCCTGAATACAAAATGGCGCTTGAGGATAATAAACAACTTACATTTCGTTTAGGTGCTGCGTTTGACGATACAAATAGAGACGACTCAGAACTGTCACTTATTGGTGATGTAACGCTTAATACACAAAACAGCAAAGGTTTTGAGCGCACGTTTTATTTATCGTACGCAGAGGCAAGCCAAGTAGCAGGCTATACCGCGATTGGTGGAAGTGATTCAGGCGGGTTATTTAGAAGTAATTACACCCTTGAGCGCGAAACGACTAAAAGCCTAGAGCTAGGTTTATTAGTTGATGAGCAAACTTGGCAACTTAATTCGGCTATTTTTTATCGCAAAGATGACAACTTAACCGATTGGACGTTTAATTTTGATTCAAGCTCAGCGCGCTTTGCAAACCCTGTAGATATAAATACGACGGGCATTGAGTTCTTAGCAACTAAACACTTTGAAACAACCGAAATTGTAGCGAGTTACACCTACCTTCATAAATCAGAAAATTACGGTGCGGCAGATATTGATGCTAGTTTTTACGCATTAAACTTTCCTGATCACCGCCTAACACTCGGCGCAATTTGGAATCCTACTGATATATTGCAGTTTAGAATAGATAACGAGTGGCGCAAACAGCACGAAAATGCGCTGCGCGGTAGTGACGACGATGCTTTATTTACTCATTTAACGTTAAAAATTACGCCGCCAATGCTAAAAAACTTATTTATTACTTTAGCAGCAGATAACCTATGGGGTGAATCGTTTGAAGAGATACCTGGTACACCAGGGCGAGGTGAGCAATATACGTTAAGCGCAACGTATAGTTGGTAGAATTGAGCTATCACATTCAAAGACCTGTTTATTTAAAACAGGTCTTTGAATAAATATTTAGCAAAAAATAAACGGCATACTAAATATTAAGAGCTTTGATTACTCAGCTTATATTGAACCAGAACGACATTGTCTTTTTCTTAGCTCATTATCAATTTGTAAAGGGCGACTAAGCTCATCTGTAAGAACCGGCGAAACAACCGTACCGGTTTCAACTTCTTGTATCCAGATTGATATTTTATCCCCTTCCCTTTTTCTATTTAGCATGTAGCTTTTATCAGAATCTAAATTAACGTTAAAATTAACAAAAGCTTCTTTTTGACTATTTAAAACATCAGGGTTTGAAACACTCGCCTTTACCCATAAATCATGCTCACCACTGATATACTGCTTTGGTTCAGCCCATTGTGTAGGTTTTTTGTTAAAGCACATCAAGTGGACATATTCTAGATCTACTCCCTGCTCTCTTTTAAAGTTTTCGAGTCTAAAGTGGTCTTCTTTAATATCGGTTTTAATTGGTAAGTTTGAACAACCTAATAAAGTCACACCTAATGTAAATGCTGTAAGTAAATTTTTCATTTTTCTTTCCTTTTAAAAATTAAGATTGAACGAAATCACCTATAAATGAGATTTATAAAAAGTATCTTACAATTTCCTATATTAGCAACAAAGTTAAATATGTCTAATATTTCGCCATTAAATAAATTAACGACTGCTTTTAATAACCTTGTGAAGATTTTTATTAATAATATATTGTAAATAGATGTGTATTAAAAACGAGGATTAAGTTAGCTCTTCAAGCTCTGTAATAAGTGCTAAAGCCTGTGCATTTGTTGACCCGCACACATCAAGCGTGGCGCTAAAATCACTGCATACTTTAGGTCGGCTTGAATCACCAAATAACTTACATAAATTACGTTCGTCTAGCTGAATACAGCGCTCTCCGGCCTTTTTACCATTTGGCATACCTGGAATAGGCGAACTAATACTTGGCGCAATACAACATGCGCCGCAGCCTAGCCTGCAACTCATCGATTCGGTTTTCATAATATCCTCTGAATAAAACACACTTACTTTAATTCCTTTTTAGGAACGTAATTAGCCGCATGTTGAGTTGTAATGTACATATGTAATGCTTTGTTACATCTTAAAACGCCTTGTAAACACTTTATTGCGTATTATTGCTCTGTCACCACCAATTATGAAGGAATGCCTTGTGGCTACTACAAAACAAATAATACTCCCAATTGCTGTTTTAGCAGGCGGTATTGCTTTAGCTTTCGCCTTTATGGCAATGAAAAAACCACCCGAAGAAAAGCCAGAGCAAGATTTACGCCCTTTAGTTGCAACACAAAGCATACTTTTAGATTCTATAACGCTCGATGTTAAATCGTACGGCATTGTTAAACCAAAGGACCGTACCGAGCTGATAGCACAAGTTAGTGGGCAAGTTATTTCGGTATCAGATCAATTTGTTGAAGGCGCGTTTGTAAAGCAAGGCGATATTTTAGCACGAATTGATGCAAATGATTACGAGGCAGACTTTATTGAAGCGCAAGCAGGTTTAGCACAAGCAAGCTCAGCACTTGAAATAGAACGCGCACAAGCACATGTAGCAAAAGCTGAATGGGAGCGTATTAAATCGGACTCAAGCGAAGCTATTGCCTCAGAACTTTATTTACGTAAACCACAACTGGCCGAAAAATTAGCGCGTTACCGCTCTGCTCAAGCAAGTGTTAAACGTGCTAGCCGCAATCTTGAACGTACTTATATTAAAGCCCCATACGATGCCATTATTAATGAACGCACAATTAGCTTGGGTTCAGTAGTAAACCCAGGTAATAGTTTTGGTGCATTGAGTGCAACCTCAGTTGCAGAGGTCCGTTTACCCGTTGCCGACCAAGAACTGCAATATTTAAAAAATGGCGGCGTAGGCTCAAATGTTACATTTAACGCAGAATACGCGGGTAAGCAAACAATGTGGCAAGCCAAAGTAATTCGCACCGAGGGTGTGGTTGATCAAACAAGCCGTATGAGCTACTTGGTTGCACAACTTGCAACACCTTATGGCGATAAAACACGCCCTCTTCGTTTTGGTTCATATATTAACGCTACCATTGAAGGTCGCCCGCTTGATAACGCAATTATTGTTGCGCACCATTTAGTTAAAGATAATAAAATTGTCATTTTAAATGACGATTTAACATTGTCGTTTAAAACTCTCAATATTATACGCGAACAAAACGGCATGATTATAGCCAGCCAAGGGCTAAAAAATGGCGAGCAAATTGTTACCTCAGCGCTTGAGTATCCAACTGAAGGTATGGCAGTAAAAGTTGAAGATATTGCGCCTGATAAAACTGATGTAACTCAACTTGCGCTGAAAGAGGAATAATCATGAACACTCGTGAAACAGGGTTAATAGCATGGTTTGCCCGAAATCCCGTTGCTGCCAATCTACTAATGATATTTATATTAGTGGGCGGTATTCTAATGGCGATGACCATTCGCAAACAAATGTTCCCACAGTTTGAAAGTAACTGGATAAGCGTACAAGCGGTTTACCCAGGTGCAGCCCCGCAAGAAGTTGAAGAAGGAATAACCATAAAAGTTGAGGAAAACCTCGAAGGTATTGAAGGCATTAAACGCCTAATTACTTACTCTAACCGTGGTTTTTCACAAGCGTGGATTGAAATAGAAGAACAATACAATCCACAAGAAGTACTTGATGAAATTAAAGTACAAGTTGATTCAATAAACACCTTTCCTGCGGGGATGGAGCGCCCTGTTGTTCGCCGTGATAAGTTTGAGCAAGAAGTAATGATACTCGCGCTTTATGGCGACATGAGTAACTACCAGTTAAAAGAGCTTGGCAACGATATAAAAGACGAGTTACAAGCACTGCCTCACGTTAACCTTGTTAATTTTAACGGCGGCTTAGAATACGAAATTGGTATAGAAGTTAGCCCCGATAAACTGCGCGAATATGGCTTAACATTTAGAGATATTGCAGGCGCTGTACAAAACTTTTCGGCCAATATGTCGGCGGGGNAAATACGCTCTGAAAACGGTTATATTTCGATGCGTGTTGAAAAACAAGCCTACCGTGGTTTTGAGTTTGAAAAACTGCCACTTATTACCCTTGCTGATGGCGCACAAATTTATTTAGGCGATGTTGCAACTATTAATGATGGCTTTGAAGAAGGTCTGCAGTATTCAAAATACAATGGTAAAAATTCACTCTCGTTTGAAGTTAACGCATCAAAAGATCAAGACATTACCGATGTAGCAAAAGTCCTTAAAAGCTACATGGCGGCTAAAGAGCCACTTTTACCTGCAGGTGTTAAGCTATCTCCTATTGTTGATTTAACTTACTACCTTGAAGGTCGACTCGATATGATGGTCGATAACATGATTTGGGGTGGCTTGTTAGTAATGATAGTGCTGGCACTATTTTTACCGTTACGCTTGGCATTTTGGGTAATGATGGGTTTACCGGTGTCTTTTCTGGGTGCCTTTTTGTTTATGCCCATTGGCTTTTTAGACGTAACAATTAACCTAGCCTCTCTTTTTGCCTTTATACTTGTGCTCGGAATTGTTGTTGATGACGCCATTGTTGTGGGCGAGTCAGCCAGTGCCGAAATAGAAAAATACGGCCATACACTTGATAACGTAGTACGCGGCGTAAAACGTGTTGCGATGCCAGCAACCTTTGGTGTACTAACAACTATTGCGGCATTTTTACCACAAACACTCGCAACCGGCCCTGGTGCTGCTTTTTCTAAGGCAATTGGTGGCGTGATTATTTTATGTTTGATTTTTTCACTCATTGAATCAAAACTAATTTTACCTGCGCATATTGCAGCAATGAACCCGCGTAAACCAAATCCTAAAAACCTATTACATCGCTTACGTATGGTAATTGATAGTGGTTTAAAAGGCTTTGTGAATAACTACTACCTTCCTTTTGTTAGCCGCTGTATTCACTACCGCTATACCGTAATTGTTGGCTTTATGTGTTTGCTTATTGTAAGCGCAGGTATGTTTGCAGGTGGTTTAGTTAAGTTTGTACCAAACCCTAAAATACCGCACGACTTTCCGCGTATTGATATAGAGATGAACCTTGCTTCATCTGAGCAAGCAACGCTTGAAACTGCACGTAAAATAGAAAGCGTGTTGTTAAAGGTCGATCAGCAACTACAAGAGCAATACGGTAAACCGATGATCCGCGATTTATCGGTAAGCCTGCGCGGACGAACGCAAGCAAATATTATGGCCATTTTGGTAGAGCCTGACTTACGCCCTATCGACACCTTTGCCCTAAGTGCATTATGGCGTGAGCAAATGCCCGCTTTACCAGGCATTAAAACCATGACCATTCAAGACAGTATAATGAATGGCGGTCGAGATGATGGCGACGTTAGCTTTAAACTTGAAGGCAAAAATGCTGACGAGCTAAAAGAAGTGGCTGGTAAATTAAAAGCCAAATTACAAACAATGGAAGGCGTTGGCGACGTAAACGATTCAATGCAAAGCGCTACCGACGAAGTGCAACTTGATTTAAAACCACTCGCTTACAGCATGGGTTTAACGCTTGCTGATGTCGCATCGCAAGTTAGCTTTAGTTACTACGGCTTAGAAGCGCAGCGAATATTGCGTGAAGGCGAAGAAATTAAAGTCATGATCCGCTATCCAGAAGACGAACGTAACTCAATAAGTGACATAGCAAGTGTGCGTATTATTACACCTACTGGCGCTGAAGTACCGCTAAGTGAAGTAGCCGAAGTTAAGCTGGTTGACGGTGTAAACCGTATTCGCCGCGAAAACTCTAAACGTACTGTAAACGTATGGGCTGCGGTAAATACCGACCAAGCCGAACCATTTGCAATTGCAGAAGAAATTCGTGATGAATACTTACCAACATTACTTAAAAGCTACCCTGGCGTTACAAGTGATGTAGCTGGGCGCATTCAAGAAGAGATGGATAGCGCTTCAGAACAGCTTCGTGACTTTGGTATATCAATGATGATTATATTTGCTTTATTAGCGATTCCACTTCGCTCTTACTCGCAGCCACTTATTATAATGTCGGTTATTCCGTTTGGTGTAGTGGGCGCTATGTTTGGCCATATGATTTTAGGTATGACCATGAGTAGCTTATCGATGTTTGGCATTATTGCTGTAGCGGGTGTGGTCGTAAATGATTCCCTCGTTATGGTTGATTTTGTAAACAAAGCCCGCGCTGAAGGTGTTGCGATTAAGGATGCTGTAATGCAAGCCGGTGCTCGTCGCTTTAGAGCGATATTACTTACCTCAATCACTACCTTTATTGGTGTAATGCCAATTATTTTTGAAACGAGTTTACAAGCTAAAATTGTTATCCCAATGGCTGTATCACTTGCTTTTGGTGTGTTATTCGCCACAGTAATCACACTGATACTTATACCGTGCCAGTACGTTGCACTAGAAGATGCTAAACGATTAGTACGTAAAATGCGTGGTAAGCCATCACTAGTAGATGCCCAACCAGCGCCTACAAATAGCTAAATTAAGTAATATCCCAACCAAAAAAGCTCGGCATATTATATGCCGAGCTTTTTATTTTAAATAACTATGAACCAAGTGTAAGTTATTATTTCGCATTCAAAAAAGACTTTATTAAGATGGCACAATGGCACGATGAGAAAACAAAAATCAAAGATATCTTTGATGCAATTAGAAATTTTGGATTAGTCGGTCTAATTTTTTATACATCTACAATTAGCTTTTTAAGAGCTAATTCATCTGAATCACTTAGCTACATCTACTTATCAATTAGCATTATTTTATTGTTGTTATCATTCTACTTATATTACTTGAATATTAGCTCTTTTTATAAAACAGTTAAAAGAGAATATAAAGCTAACAATGTAGGGCATCTATTCTATATTTTAATGCCAGCATTTATGCTTGTTTTAAGTATTCAAGTTTATATCCTAACTACTGTAGAAATTAAATTAAAAGATGGTAGAAACTTGAGTGAACTAACGATAAAGGACATATTAAATTTTGATAATAAAGAAATATCTTCAAGAGAATAAGTATTTGGGCTTTATTAATAATTCGATAAAAAGAGAGAAATATTGCTCGTTTTTTATCCCTAATACGTTATGGTATTTAAATAATAAATAGACATAATAAAATTAAGGAACAGCCATGAATACATCTCCCTCTGATCACATTCCTCAAGAAGCCTTTGATTGGTATGACGAATACGCCCACGGTTTAATGGACCGACGTACTTTTATGAAAAAACTCGGTGGCCTTGCTGCTCTTGGCTTTTCGATGGCTGTACTTACATCAGCATTATTACCTAACTATGCACTTGCTGAACAAGTGTCGTTTAATGACGATGATATTAAAGCAACATACGAAGAATTCGATTCGCCAGACGGGCACGGTAAAGGCAAAGGTTACTTAGCAACCCCTAAAAACATAGAAGGCAAGCTTCCTGTTGTACTCGTGGTACACGAAAATCGTGGTTTAAACCCTTACGTAAAAGACGTAGCAAGGCGTTTAGCTAAAGTGGGCTTTATTGCATTTGCACCCGACGCGCTCTTTCCACTGGGTGGCTACCCTGGTAACGATGATGAAGGGCGCGCTATGCAAAAAACCATGGATCGCGCTAAAATTCAAAACGATTTTGTTGCCGCAGCGCACTTTTTAAAATCGCATGCTAACAGTAACGGTAAATTAGGCGCTGTTGGTTTTTGTTTTGGCGGCTACATTGTTAATTATTTAGCGGCAGTAGATAGTAATTTAATCAGCGCCGGAGTGCCTTTTTACGGTACTCCAGCCAGCGAAAGTTTACGTAAAAATATTAAAGCACCATTAATGATTCAATTGGGCGAGCTGGATAAACGTGTAAACGCGTCGTGGCCACAGTACGAACAAGACTTAAAAGCCAATAACGTTGAATACACTATGCATATGTATAAAGGGGCAAATCATGGATTTCATAACGACTCTACAGGTCGTTATGATAAAGATAATGCCGAGCTTGCATGGCAACGTACCGTTGAGTTTTTTAATAAAAAGCTAAGTTAGCTAATAAAAAATAATGCCACCAGCTCTAAGCCGGTGGCACTATTAAAAATACTTGGTTTTTTATCAACTTTAATTTTTTTTGCTACGCATAACTAATAACGACAACAAAACGAGTAAATAAATACTCAAAGAGCCTCCGCTGCTAGAGCCATCTTTATTTTCGACTTTTGCAATTTTTTCTTCTTTAACACGTGTTTTAAACCTTGCTAGTTCTGCATCTAAATTAGTACTCATATCACTAACCGCTAGATTAAAACCTTCAGCCGACTTTTCAGATAACGTTTCATCAATACCTATTGCTGTTGTTCTTTTTTCAAGTTTACTTATACCTGGTGCTCTAAATAGCATTTTTCTACTTTTAATATCAAAAACAGCTGTATCCACAAAGGTTTGAATTGTATTTTCATTACCTGGAATAACGTACATACCCACTATTGTCCAATAAAGTAAGGCTGCATTATTTTCATAAGATTGCGTAACTTGATCATATGAAACCAGTGCCATTACATCTACATCGTAAAGCCTCCCGACTTGCTCGAGTGTTGCGAAGCCTTCACCTCCTTTTAAATAGGTACTTGGTATAACTTCAATGCGGTCAATGTAATCATATTGTAGAAATGACTTTTTTACTTTTTCGAGTAACTCAACTTGGTTTTGGGTCTCTAACCCGTCTGGCTGCCAGTTTTTAGACGGTACAAATGCAATTCCAACAGTAACAGGGAGTTTTAAAACAGGTATTTCAGGTTTATAGGTAGAGCGGCTTTGTTGATCAGGATATAAGAAATCCATTAAGCTACTAGATTGCGTATTTTTACCTGTATTGTTGCTCACAAACGAACTACAAGAAGCGAGTAAGGTCGCCATAAAAATGATTATATATTTATTAAATCTCACATTTATTCCTTTTTATTTTTAATTTAATTCAGTTACGTGCCAAAGCTCACCCGATGGTCCCCATAAGTAAATAACGGTCTAGGGCGTGTTGACCTTTGGTGGTTGAATTTGCAGCTGTGTGTTTGGTATTTAGGCAAGGCAGAGCCTATGATATGTGGTTGTTCCCCATACATAGGCGATAACGTAGCATAAAGACCAAACATACGCTGCCCTTTGGGTTCTTTCTAGGGGCGATTGACTCTTTGTTGCTCGGTTTTTACTTAGCCCACTAGGTTACAAACCCTGCGCCGCGATTAAATCGCCCCTAGATTGAACAAATTTCAATCCATAAAGTTCAACACGCCCTCGTTTTATACCCTCAAAGCGGATATCAAAACCGTTTAAATTACTAATGAGTTCGTATGCTTCATCTATATTTAACACACAAAGTTGCAGCATTAAGTTTTCAGCAAACGTTTTATTATAATAACGCTGTAAAAAGAACGTACATTCGCCAAAGGTACACACACATAAATCATTTGAGGCATCTTCAATCTTAAATCCAAGCGCTTTATAAAAGCGCTGAGATTGCTCATAATTTTTACAGGGAATAAAAATTCTAATATCATCAACTTGCATAACTCTTCCTTAATTAGCTCAGTACGCTTTTATCAATAATTCCTTTATTTACCAACTGCTGCAGAATAGCTTGGGATTTTGCTCTGCATGCATCACGTAGTAAACGCACCGCTGGGGTTATTGACTGCCTACTTGGGCAAATAAGCCAAAGTTCACCATTAACATGTTGATAATTTGGCATAACAGTAACTACCCTGTCATTGAGTAAATCGTCGGCTATATCAAGTGCCGATTTTACAGCTAAGCCCTTACCCGCAACGCACCAGCGCCTGACTAAATCGCCATCGTTTGAGGCGCGCCTGCCATCCATTTTAACTTTATATTTTGACTCACCATCACTGAATTCCCACGTATTATTTATAATATCCTGCAACTGATAAAACAAACCTTGATGCGACGCTAAATCATCAGGATGCACGGGAGTCCCGTTTTGTAAGAGGTATTCGTGAGTTGCACATAATAAGCGCGGTACGTTACAAATTTTAAAACCATAAACACTTGCATCATTAGGCGAGCCATAACGAAGTGCTATATCAACTGAGTCACGATAAAAGTCGATATTACTATCACTTATATGGGTTCTTAAACTTAGCTTTGGATAAGTGTCCATGAGTTCATCAATCCATGGGATCACCAAGTTACGCCCTAAGTCAGATGAAAGTGCAACACGCAATTCGCCTTCTATTTCGTCGTGTTCACCTTTAAGGTTTTGTTTTGCGAGTTCAAGCACTGCTAGAGCCTGTTCACATTGTGGTATGTAGCGCTCCCCAGCAGCCGACAACCTCAAATGACGTGTGGTACGAACAAACAGCTCGCTACCAAGCGCTAACTCCACGCGTTTAATAGCGGCGCTTGCTGTGGCTGTACGCATATCTAACTTAGCAGCTGCTAGCGTAATACTTCTAAACTCAGCGACTTTTAAAATAAGTTTTAAATCTTCTATGTTCATATTATCTATTTATATTTGATAATGATTCAACGATTATGCGGTTTATCTACATTAAAGCAAGGTCTACTATATATCCATCAGCTAGCCAAAGCATGGCTTGCACCTTATACGTAAACAAATTAGGACATTTATTATGAAAGCCATTGGTTATAAAAAATCTCTTCCTGTTTCTAATCCTGAATCGTTAATTGATGTTGAATTACCACAGCCAGTTGCAACAGGTCGCGACTTATTAATTAAAGTTAAAGCAATTGCAGTTAACCCAGCAGATTACAAAGTGCGTGCATCTATGCCCCCTGCTGAGGGTGAAGTAAAAGTTATTGGTTGGGATGCAGTTGGTGAAGTTGTTGCAATCGGCGATGCTGTAACGGCATTTAAACTCGGTGATGCGGTTTATTACGCAGGTGACATTACTCGCCCAGGTAGTAATGCAGAATTTCAATTAGTGGATGAGCGCATTGTAGGTTTTAAACCGCAGAGCTTAAACGATGCTGAAGCGGCTGCATTACCCCTTACTGCAATAACAGCGTACGAATTATTATTTGAGCATTTAAACATTGTAAAACAAGCTGCTGATGCAACAACAAAATCAGAAGAGGTTATTTTAGTAACAGGTGCCGCAGGCGGCGTTGGCTCTATTTTTATTCAACTTGCTAAAGCGATTACTGGCGCAACGGTGATTGCCACTGCATCGCGTGAAAGCTCCCAAGCATGGGTTAAAAAACTAGGCGCAGATTATGTCGTTGACCATACAAAACCATTACCTGCTCAAATTGACGCATTAAACATTGGCTCGGTAACACATGTAGCAAGCCTGCACAGTACTGATACTTACTTTGAAGCGTATACAGAGGTACTTGCACCATTTGGTAAAATTGCAATGATTGACGATCCTGAGTCATTAGATGTTAGCAAATTAAAAATGAAGAGTTTATCTCTACATTGGGAATTTATGTTTGCCCGCTCAATGTTTAATGCCAAAGATTTAATTGAGCAAAGTAAGTTATTAAATCATGTTGCCGATTTGATTGACCAAGGCTACATTCAAACCACGATTGGTAAAAACTTAGGCACTATAAATGCGGCTAACCTGCGTATTGCACACACAGAACTTGAAGAAGGTCGCTCTATTGGCAAAATAGTGTTGGAAGGTTTTTAATTCTATAAATATTACATGCCTTATTTATACCTGAATTGATTAAAGGCGCCAATGCAATTGGCGTCTCCAGCCAATATTTCGGGGTGGCTTTTGCTGTATTTATATTTATTAAAGAAACTATTACCTAATAATATTTGATAATGATTCAACCATATACCTGTTTATCATATTGTAATAATCCTCTACTATCCGCACATAGCTATATTGATAAGCCTTACGTTACGTAGATATATCGATTGTATTAAGTAAGTAGAGTGATTTAAAAGCACGATATTATTTTTGTAATAAATTTTTAAAAGGGTTTGTTTTTACTAAAACTGACTCAACATAGTAAATACTGGTAAAACACCTACTCAATGGAAAAACTAATGACTCACCCTATTATTAATGACTTAGAAAAGCGCTACACAGCAAAACGTTATGATGCAACGAAACGTGTATCTCAAGACGATTTAGCCGTTATTTACGAAGCTATGCGCCTGTCTCCTTCATCTATTAACTCGCAGCCTTGGAAATTCATCGTAATTGAATCAGATGAGGCTAAAGAGCTTATGCATAGTACATTTGCTAATAAATTTGCGTTTAACCAGCCACACATTAAAACAGCTTCGCATATAATATTATTTGCTCACAACCCTAAATATACCCGCGATGATTACGCACAAGTAATTGATGCAGATATTAAAAATGGTCGTACTAAAGCAGAAAATCGCGAACAAGCTTTTGGTGCTTACGCGTTTGTTGATATGAATACTGATGAGCAAGGCAATAATGAAGAGTGGACTAAAGCACAAACTTACATTGCACTGGGTAACACTATGCATGCAGCTGCACGTTTAGGCATTGACTCTACTCCAATGGAAGGCGTAGATGCCGAGTTGATTGGCGAAGTTTTTGAAAAAGAACTCGATGGTTACGTGTGCGACGTAGCATTAGTACTTGGCTATCACGATAGCGCAGAAGATTATAATGCTAAATTACCTAAATCTCGCTTGGCAAAAGAGCAAGTTATTCAGGTTTTATAAGTAATACGTTATAAACTTAAATGATAACAATATTAAAAAACCACTTATTTAAATAAGTGGTTTTTTGCTTTAAAGCAGTTTAACTTACTTGAAGCTGCGCAGCCTGAATGTATTGCACTAAATCCTCAATAGAAACCACAGTCATATTATGTTTATTAGCATAATCACTCACCTCAGGTAAGCGCGCCATTGAACCATCTGGATTTGTTAGTTCGCAAATTACGCCAAATGGCTTTAAGCCGGCAAGCTGCATTAAATCAACGGATGCTTCGGTATGACCACGACGAACTAATACTCCGCCCGTTTGTGCTTTTAAACCAAATACATGCCCAGGGCGCGATAAATCACTTGGTTTAGCGTTATCGCCTGTCGCTGCTTTTATAGTAGTTACTCTATCAGCAGCAGACACGCCTGTTGTAACGCCATGCTTAGCTTCAATAGTGACTGTATAAGCGGTGTTATTTTGACTTGTGTTGTGGGTTACCATTTGCGGTAAGTCGAGCTGTTTAATGCGCTCCTCCCCCATGCATAAGCAAACAATACCGCTGCCTTCGCGGATCATTTCGGCCATTTGAGAAGTCGTTAAATGCTCAGCTGAAAATACAAAGTCGCCTTCATTTTCACGGTTTTCATCATCAACAACAAGTACGCCTTGCCCTTGCTGTAGTGCAGCAATTGCGCTTTGTACGCGGATATGGCTTTCGCCGAATTGAGTAAGTAGAGACTGAATCATCATTATATTCCAAATAAAAAATAATAGATTCAGGACTGTGAAAGGATCAGTAATATATCGCTTTAAATTTAAAACGATCACTACCAAAATAGCTTAAATAAAATAACAAAAAGCACGCAGCAAAAAGCAGCACACACTGTTATACCAACGGCATTAAATTAGTGACCTATTATAACGCTAGAAAAATAGCTCACTTAACGCGATACAATGATCGTGTCTTTAATAAAATTGGTATTAGTATAATAAGCCATATTCTCTTTCATCCGGACTGTAACCGTCGGCTCTGGCATCTCACCAGATCTGCTTGACCTTTACTGAACCTAGGTTAAATAAAGCGCTCGCGGGCTCGTTTAAGTTATAAATAACATTAAACATACCGCCGGTGGGGAATTTCGCCCCGCCCTGAGAATGTACTTTTATAACTAAAGCGCTATAAAAGCGGGCTTATTATACCCTTTAACTTAATTACTTATCAAAGGTAAGTGAATAAACTTCTAACAAAGCTCGGTATTTAATGAGGCTTTGACTACTTTACCTTCATTTATATCAGCGGTGATTGTACAAGTAGCGCCGTTTACTAAATTTAAGTTAGGTGGAGCATGACCAATATCGGCATCAATAATCACAGGAAATAAACACCCACCTAGTGCAACATCAAGCGCGTGGCGGTAATCAAAAGAAGCATCTTGACCTTGAGTGATCACGCTGCGACCAATAATAATACCGTTTATATCGTCAAATATACCTGCTAATTTTAATGAAAGTAAAAACCGTGCAACGGTTGTTGGCGTCAGCTCTGAGTTTTCTAGGTATAAAATAAGCCCTTCGGGTGCACTGTGTTTTTTAAATTCATGTAGTGCCAAAAATGGAGAGTCGAGTAATAAGCCAACTGTATCTAAACAGCCACCAAATAAGCGACCCGACATTTCAATAGTGCGTGCATCAAAGTAATTTAAACACTGCCACTGAGTAACTTCTGTGTGTTCAAACAATGCATTTGGGTTTTGTACGTAATCAGGTCTATTTTTTTGATAATGCGATGACGGTGCTTGCTCAAATTTGCTACCTGCTTCATAACTTAGTGTTTCAAATATTTGCAGGCAATAAGGACTTTTTTCGTCAGGATGTAACTGCATAAGATTAGCGCTGTGTAGTGTTGCCCATTGGCATTTTGCCGTGAGTGCGCATGCAATGGTGCTTACATCAGAGAACCCAACTAACCATTTAGGCTTTGCTTCTTTAATTGCATTAAAATCAAGTAGGGGCAGTATTTCCATTGCAAGCTCGCCACCAAATGGTGGCATAATTGCATCTATCTGATCATCTAATAAAAAACCCATTAACTGCTGAGCATGCGCTTTAGCGTTAAGCTGTCCATGCGGTTTGCTTTGACGTAAAAACTCTCCTTCAACAACATCATACCCTCGATGTTTTAATCCATTAATAACAATGTCTAACCGTGCATGGTACTTTTCTTTAAGGCCTGATGAAAGTGAACAAATTGCTATTTTTGATCCTACTTTTAAAGGCGCTGGGTAAAGTATATTAGGCATATATTTTCCTTTTTAGAGAATACGTTAATACCAATTACATTAAATCAGCGAGTTATTTGATGCGCTAAATGCTCATGTTTTTAATAAATTGATATAAGTACCTACTATACCAACATAGACCATATTTATAGAATATGAATACTGTACAAACGCGCCTACCATTAAAGGTTAAATTACAGACATAAAAAAACCGATGTAATTACATCGGTTTTTATTTAAAAACGTTAAAGTGAGTTATGCGTTAAAGATACTCAACTTCAATGATTTCGAACTCAACAATACCTTTTGGCGTTTGAATAGACACTGCGTCGTCCATTTGTTTACCAATTAAGCCACGTGCAATCGGTGAGTTAACAGATATTAAGTTGTTTTTAATATTTGCTTCGTCATCGCCCACAATACGGTATTTTACTTCAGCATCGGTTTCTATATTTACAATAGTTACCGTAGTGCCAAAAATAACTCTACCGGTATTTGGCATTTTAGTTACGTCGATAATTTGAACATTTGAAAGTTTAGCTTCAATTTCTTGAATACGCCCTTCACAAAAACCCTGTTGCTCACGCGCAGCGTGGTATTCAGCGTTTTCTTTTAAGTCACCATGTTCACGTGCAACCGCAATATCACTTACGATTTTAGGACGGGTAACTGTTTTTAATTCGTTAAGCTCTTTACGCAGTAAATCTGCGCCACGAACTGTCATCGGAATTGATTGCATACTTTTCTCACTTAACACCAAGGCCCTAGTTGGCCTTGGCACATTTCCTTAGTTCAATCGCAGATGTAGCTCTTGAACTGACGTCACTTTGCTGCGGTCATCTGCTTTATTAGCAGTACAGTTAGCGAATGCCGCGTTCAAGGTTGTCGTATAGTTGGTTTTATTTTGCAATGCACCACGACGTAACACCTTCGAATCTTCGATCGCTTGGCGACCTTCGGTGGTATTAACGATATAGCTGTACTCTTTATTCTTGATATAATCAAGAATATGCGGGCGGCCTTCATATACTTTGTTTACACGTCGTACTTCAATGCCAGCTTCTTCAAGAGCTTGTGCCGTGCCACCAGTTGCGTCAAGTTCAAAACCTAAGTCGGTCATGATTTTGGCTAATTCAACAATACGTGGCTTATCGCTATTACGAACAGATAATAGCGCGCGACCACCGCGTGGTAAAGTGTTGCTTGCACCTAATTGTGCTTTTGCGAATGCTTCGGCGAAAGTATCACCAACACCCATCACTTCACCTGTTGAACGCATCTCAGGACCACGGATTGGATCCACACCCTGAAACTTAGCAAATGGTAAAACAACTTCTTTAACGCTGTAGTAAGGAGGGATCACTTCTTTAGTAATACCTTGGCTTGCTAAAGACTGACCAGCCATACAACGTGCAGCTACTTTTGCAAGCGCCACACCGGTTGCTTTAGATACAAACGGTACAGTACGTGCAGCACGTGGGTTAACTTCGATTAAGTACACTTTGTCTTCTTTAACTGCAAACTGTGTATTCATCAAGCCAACAACACCAAGTTCAAGCGCCATGTCGGTTACTTGCTTGCGCATTACATCTTGCACTTCTTGTGATAAAGAATGTGCTGGTAATGAACAGGCTGAGTCACCCGAGTGAACACCCGCTTGCTCAATGTGCTCCATGATACCGCCGATAATTACTTGCTCGCCGTCGCAAATTGCGTCAACGTCAACTTCAATCGCGTTATCTAAAAAACGGTCCAGTAATACAGGTGCTTCGTTTGATGCTTGTACAGCTTCGGTCATGTAGCGACGTAAATCATCTTCGTCGTATACAATTTCCATTGCACGACCACCTAGTACGTACGACGGGCGTACAACTAATGGGAAGCCAATTTCAACTGACTTAAGTAAGGCTTCTTCGGTTGAAGTTACTGTTGCATTTTCTGGCTGAAGTAAGTTTAAACGCTCAACAAGTTGTTGGAAACGTTCGCGGTCTTCTGCACGGTCAATCGCATCAGGTGAAGTACCAATCACTGGTACGCCATTGGCTTCAAGCTCACGCGCTAGCTTAAGTGGTGTTTGACCACCGTACTGTACGATAACGCCTTTTGGCTTTTCAACACGTACGATTTCGAGTACGTCTTCAAGCGTAATTGGTTCAAAGTATAACCTGTCAGATGTATCGTAATCGGTAGATACCGTTTCAGGGTTACAGTTAACCATAATAGTTTCGTAACCGTCTTCGCGAAGCGCAAGCGAGGCATGTACACAACAGTAATCAAACTCAATACCTTGACCGATACGGTTTGGACCACCACCAATAACCATGATTTTATCACGATCTGTTGGGTTAGCTTCACACTCTTCATCGTAAGTTGAGTACATGTAAGCAGTGTCTGAGCTAAATTCTGCTGCACACGTATCAACACGTTTGTATACTGGCACGATGTTTAATAAATGACGTTTTTTACGAATTTCAGCTTCAGATACACCTGCAATTTCTGCTATACGCGGATCTGCAAAGCCTTTGCGTTTTAGTTTACGTAGGAAGTCAGCATTTAAACCCGCCATGCCTACTTTCGCTATTTTTGCTTCGTCTTTTAAAATGTCTTCTATTTGTACTAAGAACCAGCGGTTAACTTTAGTCAGTTCGTAAACATCATCAACACTCATGCCATGGCGCATTGCATCGGCAATGTACCAAATACGCTCAGCGCCTGGCNCGCGTAGTTCACGAATTATTTTTTCTTTTGCTTTAGGATCATCAAGCGCAACTATCGGGTTAAATCCCGTTGCACCCACTTCAAGACCACGTAATGCTTTGTGTAATGATTCTTGTTGGTTACGACCAATTGCCATTACTTCGCCAACTGATTTCATTTGCGTAGTTAAACGGTCGTTTGCACCGGCAAATTTTTCAAAGTTAAAGCGAGGAATTTTTGTAACAACGTAATCGATTGAAGGTTCAAAAGACGCGGGAGTTTTGCCACCAGTAATGTCGTTTTGAAGCTCGTCAAGCGTATAACCTACTGCTAGTTTTGCTGCAATTTTAGCAATTGGGAAACCCGTTGCTTTTGATGCTAATGCAGATGAACGTGATACACGTGGGTTCATCTCAATGATAACCATACGGCCATCTTCAGGATTAATACCAAACTGCACGTTAGAACCGCCAGTTTCTACACCAATTTCACGTAATACTGCCATAGAGGCGTTACGCATAATTTGGTATTCTTTGTCGGTTAGCGTTTGCGCTGGTGCAACGGTGATTGAATCGCCAGTGTGAACACCCATAGGGTCAAAGTTTTCAATGGTACAAACAATAATACAGTTGTCGTTTTTATCACGTACAACTTCTGTTTCGTACTCTTTCCAACCAATCAGTGATTCATCAATTAGTAATTCGTTCGTTGGCGATAAATCTAAGCCACGTTCACAAATTTCTTCAAACTCTTCTAAGTTATACGCTACACCGCCGCCGGTGCCGCCCATAGTAAAAGAAGGCCTGATAATACATGGTAAACCAATCCGCGTTATGATGTCTTTGGCTTCATCCATAGAGTGAGCAATCTCAGCACGAGGACATTCAAGACCAATATTTTTCATTGCTACGTCAAAGCGTTCACGGTTTTCTGCTTTGTCGATTGCATCAGCTGTTGCACCAATTAGTTCAACGCCATGTTTAGCCAATACACCGTGCTTGTCTAGTTCAAGCGCACAGTTTAATGCCGTTTGACCACCCATTGTAGGCAGTACTGCATCTGGCTTTTCTTTTTCAATAATTTTTTCTACCACTTCCCAGTGAATTGGTTCGATGTATGTTGCATCGGCCATATCAGGGTCGGTCATGATAGTTGCAGGGTTTGAGTTAACTAATATAACTCTGTAGCCTTCTTCTCTAAGTGCTTTACACGCTTGAGCACCAGAGTAGTCAAATTCACAAGCTTGACCAATTACAATTGGGCCTGCGCCTAAGATAAGAATGCTTTTTATGTCGGTACGTTTTGGCATTATTACTCCAGTTAAATTAGTGTTTACGCGCTTGCATCAAATCGATGAAGTGGTCAAATAATGGGGCTGCATCGTGCGGACCAGGGCTTGCTTCAGGGTGACCCTGGAAGCTAAACGCAGGTTTATCTGTACGATGAATACCTTGAAGCGTTCCATCAAATAACGATTTGTGCGTGGCACGAAGCGTACTTGGCAGGCTTGACTCTTGAGCTGCAAAACCATGGTTTTGAGCTGTGATCATAACTACATCGCGGTCTAGGTCTTTAACTGGGTGGTTAGCGCCGTGGTGGCCAAATTTCATTTTTTCTGTTTTAGCACCTGAGGCAAGGGCTAATAACTGATGACCTAAACAGATACCAAAAATTGGTGTGTCGGTTTCTAAAAAGGTTTTAATTGCATCAATAGCGTAAGTACATGGCTCAGGATCGCCAGGGCCATTAGATAGGAAGATACCATCAGGGTTTAAAGCCAGTACGTCAGCGGCAGAGGTTTGCGCTGGTACTACTGTAAGTTTACAACCACGGTCTACAAGCATACGTAAAATATTACGCTTTACACCGAAGTCGTAGGCAACAACATGAAACTTTTCATCAGCAGCATCAAGGGTTTTAAATCCTTCGCCTAATGTCCAGCTTGATTCGCGCCACTCAAAATTTTCCTTGGTTGAGACAACTTTTGCTAAATCCATACCTTTTAAGCCTGGGAAGGCTTGCGCGGCTTGTAGCGCTTTATTTTCGTCTAGCTCGTCGCCAGCAATAATACACCCGTTTTGTGCGCCTTTATCACGCAAAATTCGAGTTAACTTTCTGGTGTCGATGTCCGCAATACCTAAAATATTACGTTCTTTTAAGTAATCATCTAACGATTGCTCGTTACGAAAATTACTTGCTAGCAGTGGCAAATCACGGATCACTAGGCCTTTAGCCCAAATTTGATTCGCTTCTTCGTCTTCGCTGTTGGTACCCGTATTACCGATATGTGGGTACGTCAAAGTTACGATTTGTTCCGCGTATGATGGATCAGTCAAAATTTCTTGATAACCAGTCATAGACGTATTGAATACTACTTCACCGACTGACATGCCGTCAGCGCCGATTGCAGTACCGCGAAACACTGTGCCGTCTTCTAGGACTAACAGAGCGGATTTAGTCAAGTTAAACCTCCTAACAGTAAAAAACGGGAGTAAGCAATTGCTTAACACCCCGCCAATACCCAGAGGGATCGTCAAAACCAGATTTCTGTGAGCTTAAATTGTTTTACGCAGTCTTAAATGATGCAGATGTAAAGCATTCAACCTTCAATCATTTTTTCTTGCCTAAAACTATTTTTATTCCCACTGAAACCCCGGATTTACTAGCCACTTGGGTATAATTGGAAACACGCATTTAGTAATTTTTGGCAAATTGGCTGCATATTACATTAAGTTAGCTTTTAGGTCTAATATTATTTAGTAAATTGTTACAAACAAGTCACTGTAGGCAAAATTAGACCCAAACAGTTAAAAAAGTAACTAAACTACTTCAGATCTAGTACATCTTGCATATCATAAAGTCCTACAGGTTTGTTTTTCAACCAGCTTGCAGCCCTTACAGCACCTAGAGCGAATGTCATTCTTGAACTTGCTTTATGGGTTAATTCGAGCCTTTCGCCCATTGTAGCGAAGTATGCGGTGTGTTCACCTACTATATCGCCCCCTCTTAGTACCGAATAACCAATTTCATTTTGCGATTTAGCTGTCTCCACTTGGCTGCGGTCGTATACAGCAACCTCGTCGTGGTCCCAGCCTTTAGCCTGTGCAATTGATTCGCCAATGGCTAATGCTGTGCCCGATGGCGCATCGATTTTATGACGATGATGCGCTTCAAATATTTCAATATCTAAATCGTCACCAAATTTGGTCGCTGCGGTTTGCACAAGGTTCAGTAGTACATTGACTCCTACACTGTAGTTTCTAGCAAACACAATAGGAATATGCTTAGCGGCATCGTGTAAAAGTGCCATATCGTCGCTTGTTAAGCCCGTTGTACCAATAACCATAGGAATTTTTTGTGCTACAGCGGTTTTTAAATGGTTTTTCATACCAGCGGGAAGCGTAAAGTCGATTAAAACATCTACATTATCTATTGTGGTTTCTTCGCTAAAGCTAACACTGTTATCGGCGGCGCTATTTACTTGATTTACATTAATACCTAATAACGATGAACTGCTACGAACGTATGCACCTGTAAGTTGTGTTTGCTCTTTAATTGTCGCTGCTTCTAATAGAGCTAAGCCCATTCTGCCATTAGCACCAAAAACGCCTATTCGATTTGTAGTCATTGTTTTTACCTAATTTAAATTTGGATCCGTTTTTTACTAATCTAAGTATATATCCGGTGCATTACAAATACGCGCTTAGGTATTTTTATGCAGTTGGACAAATATTAATCGCTGAAAATAGCGTTACTTTGTAGATATTATCTAAAAGTCATGCAATAGTCAGGTGACCTTTTAATTTAATAATAATAACAATACCAGTTTACTTTAGCCATCTATACATTTAAACTTCTCTTTCGCGTCGATTTGGTCTTTGGCTTGCGGGCGCTGCACTCTCCTAATTTTGTTAATGATTAACATAGTAGGTAGATTTGCTAAATTCAGCTAAAAGAGGAATTTTTGGCTGTTGTAAATTAACTGGTTTCGAGGATTATGATGCAGCCATCATTTAACAAAAACAAAGCAATACTTTCTTTACTACCCCTTTTAACCTTTGTAGCACTATTTTTGGGCTCTGGTTTATATTTACAATCGCAAGGGGTTGATTACGCTTTTTATCAACTTCCTGCTCCAGTGGCTATATTACCCGCTATTATGCTTGCGTTTATATTAAATAAAGGCACAGTAAACGAATGTGTAGAGACCTTTATTAAAGGTGCCGGACACAACAATATTATTACCATGTGTTTAATCTACTTACTTGCAGGTGCGTTTTCTGCCGTTGCCAGTGCAACCGGTGGTGTAGATGCGGTAGTAAATGCTGGCTTATCACTTATTCCACCTTCGCTATTACTTCCTGGTTTATTTTTAATTGCAGCGGTTGTATCTACTGCAATGGGTACGTCGATGGGAACAATTGGTGCTATTGGTCCTATTGCTTATGCAGTATCCATCAAAACAGGTATCGACCCTGCGTTAATGGCCGGTACGATTGTATCTGGCGCTATGTTTGGCGATAACTTATCAATTATTTCCGATACCACTATCGCAGCTACGCGAACGCAGGGCTGTGAGATGAAAGATAAGTTTAAAGAGAATCTTAAAATAGCAGTACCCGCTGCAATACTAACTATTGGCTTGTTGTTTTATTTAACACCTGCAGCACAAGTAGTTGAAACCAAAGATTACGATATTTGGTTAGTACTTCCTTATGCCTTTATTTTAGTGTTAGCGGTTGCTGGCTTGAACGTATTTGTAGTGTTGTTTAGCGGTATTATTTTTGCTGCATTAATGGGCTTTACAGGAAGTTATGAAGGCGCAAGCTTTGTAAAAGATATTTACAAAGGCTTTACCGATATGCAGGAAATATTTTTACTATCAATGTTTATAGGTGGCTTATCTGAATTTATTCGCATTAATGGTGGCCTTGATTATATTGCTCATAAGATTCAGGCCATAACTAAAATCATCGCAAAATGGCACCGTAAAGTGGCCGACCAATTAGGTATTGCCGCACTCGTTATGACAAGTAATATGTGTATTGCTAATAACACCGTATCTATTATTGTTGCTGGCCCTATTGCTAAAAAGCTTGCCGACGACGGTGAAATAAGCGGTAAACGCTCTGCAAGTTTGCTTGATATATTTGCTTGTGTAACGCAAGGCTCACTTCCTTATGGCGCACAAGCGCTACTGTTAGGCGCTACGTTTAAAATTAGCCCGTGGGAAGTATCAACGTCTTCTTATTACTGTTTTATTTTAGCATTTACGGCGATTACTATTATTTGTTTACGCCGTAATAAAGCGTAATAAATTGAGTCATTACATGTTGCAGCTTATTAAGTAGGCTGCAACATGTGTTAAATTAGCGATCAACAAATCAATCTCTTCTGCTATAATTGCCGCTTCCGCGTGTCACTAAAATTATAGTTATTAAACAGTTATGAAATTTAAAAAATTACTCCCTTTTATTACCCTTACTTCTCTCGCTTTATCATCGTCGGCTTTTGCTGCCAATTGGAGCAGTACAGCAGTACATATAAATAATGGCAGCCAAAAAAATCCATTTTCTAAGCAAGAGTCAGACACCACTGTTTACTCGCTTCAACATGCATCGGGCTATGACTACGGCGATAATTTCTTTTTTATTGATTACAGTAAAGACGATATAGATGACGGTTACCAAGATGCTGATTTTTATGGTGAGTGGTACTCAACGGTTAGCTTATCTGCCATCACTGGTAAGCAAATTGGCTCTGGCGCATTATTAGATGTTGGCCTAACGGGCGGTATTAACGTTGCTGGTGATGCAAAAGTAATGAAGTATCTACCAGGTGTTAAATTAAGCTGGGATGTACCTGGGTTTAACTTTTTTCAAACGCTGTTCACAGCCTACATTGACGATAGTGAAGGTGTAGCAAAAGGCGGCGCACCTATTGAAACTAATAGTTGGATGCTTGATGTAGCTTTTGAATATCCTTTCACTATTGGCTCACAAAAGTTTAGCTTTAAAGGCCACGCTGAATACATCGCAGAGCGTGAAGATGAATTTGGTAACGATGTACAAGCTTGGATACTAGCACAGCCTATTTTAGTGTGGGATATGGGTCACGCCCTTCAAATGAAAGAAAACACACTACTGCTGGGAATGGAATTACAATACTGGCACAACAAATTAGGTACTGAAGTCACTGAATCGGTACCACAAATCCATATTGAGTGGACATTTTAAGCTTCAACAATCAGCTCTTTACTCAGTAATAATAAGCGAAGCACTATTTTAGCTTCGCTTTTTTTCGTCCACGTAAAACATTTAATTGAACAGGTTTAAATACTTAGTTATTGTTGTACTTCTTTTTAAGCCAAGCGCTCGCCTTTAATAGGAGTAACTGAATGTCGTCGATTAAAGTTATTTGTTTCTCTACTTTATTAGTACTAACAAACAATGCCTTAGCTGGCCCTTCTCAAGATACATCCGCCCTTTCTTATGATGCACTATTAAGCAATTACGAATACGATTTTAAGGTAAATTACTTTGCACTTGAGTCGCAAAAACAATCATTAAAAATGGCTTATATTTACTTAAAGCCAACTAAAGCCGATATGCCTACAGTTACACTTATGCATGGCAAAAATTTTAACGCCGACTACTGGACTACAACTGCGCAATACCTGCAATCTTTAGGTTATGGGGTATTAATCCCTGATCAAATTGGTTTTGGCAAGTCGTCTAAGCCAACTAATTACCAGTATTCGTTTGCGACGCTTGCTCATCATACTCACGCGTTAATAGATTCACTTAATATTAAAGAGTCGATTGTACTTGGGCACTCTATGGGCGGGATGCTAGCGAGTCGTTTTGCATTAATGTACCCAAACGCCACTAAAAAGCTAATTTTATTAAACCCTATTGGCCTTGAAAACTACCTGCACTATGTTGATTATAAAGATACTAATTTTTTCTATAAAAACGAGCTTTCAAAAACACCGGAAGGCGTTAAACGTTATCAGCAAAAAAATTACTACGATGGTAAGTGGAATACAACATATTCAGCCTTAACTGACTTTATAACAGGGCAAATACAAGGCCCAGATAAAGAACAAATGGCATGGGTGAATGCAAAAACATACGATATGATTTTCACTCAACCTGTAATAACCGAATTTAAAGATTTAACTGTGCCAGTTAAATTAATTATTGGTACACGCGATAGAACCGGTCCAGGCCGTAACTGGAAAAAAGATGATGTTGATTACGAGCTTGGTCGATACGATAAATTAGGCAAACACGCTGCAACACTTATTCCTGACGCACAATTATTCGAACTAGATAACTTAGGGCACCTGCCGCACATTGAAGATTTTGAACGCTTTAAAAATGTATTACAAAAAGCGCTTACAACTAAATAAAGGTGAGTACTGAATACAAAAACCCCTGTAAGTAATTACTCACAGGGGTTTTTATTTAGTAATTAAACTAAATTATACCAATCTGCTTATATATGGGGTCTATTTAACGTTAAGAAAATTACGCTAGAACTAGGCAAAAATTTTTGTATCTAGTTGTT
>NZ_AUTP01000146.1:0-27115 GCF_000498075.1 Pseudoalteromonas sp. TAB23 | reverse complement strand
GCCACCAGCAAATATAACGGTTGGGCGGTGGTATTTTTCTTTTAAGCGACCAGCCAAAATACCAATAACACCTTGATGCCAATCGTCTTGAAACAAACAAATAGCATCAGGAATGTTATCGTCGCTAAATGCGAGTCTATCAAGCACGGCTTGCGCTTCGGCTTGCATGCCTTGTTCTATTTCGCGCCTTGCAAAGTTTAAGCTATCGAGCTCGCCCGCTATACTACGCGCTTGGTTTATATCGGTGCTAAGCAAGCACGCTATACCCAAGCTCATGTCGTCTAATCGCCCTGCTGCATTTAAACGCGGCGCAAGTGAAAAGCCAAAGTCGCTTGCACTTAAGCGCGCAGCATTGCGGTTAGCCACTTCAATAAGCGCGGTAATACCAGGGCGTGTTTTACCACTGCGAATACGTGCTAGACCTTGGTGTACTAAGGTACGGTTATTTGCATCAAGTGCCACTACATCGGCAACCGTGCCAAGCGCTACAATGTCGAGCAAGTTAGCTAAATTAGGCGGCGGTTGCTGCTCAAAATAACCTAAATCTCGCATTACGCTTCTCAGCGCTATTAATAAGTAAAAAGCAACGCCAACGCCTGCAATAGATTTAGACGGAAAATCACATTCGTGCCTATTTGGATTTACGATTGCATCTGCATTTGGCAGCTGCTCACCTTGTAAGTGGTGATCTGTTACCAGCACTTTTATGCCAACCGCTTTTAAAATATCAATACCGGCAATACACGATATGCCGTTATCTACGGTGATCACTAAATCAGGCTTTATTTGTACTATTTGCTCTGCAAGTGCGGGGCTTAAACCATAACCTAAGCTAAACCGGTCAGGAATTAAGTAATCTAAATGCTTAAAGCCAAACATCTCAAGGCCTTGCATTAATGTTGCAGTGCTTGTTGCGCCATCAGCATCAAAATCGCCGACTATTAATATTTGGCTTTGCGTCTTTAATGCTTCAATTAGTAAATCGCTGGCTTTGTCGATATCTTTAAACAATTTAAAGTCGTGAAGCGTAGCTACGCTGTTATTTAGCTCGTCGGCATTAAATACATTGCGGTTAGCATAAATTTGTTTAATTACAGGGTGTAAATTACTCGGTAGATGCGAGTCGTCAACGTTTTCACGCGCAATGATTAGTTTTTTCATGCAGAGTTTTAACTTATTGGGTCGTATTAAAAAGACAAAAAAAGGCCATTAAGGCCTTTTTATTAGCTATAAAACGTATTACGACGCTTTGTTAGCTTCTAATGCTGCTTTTAGTGCTGCTGCTGGCTGGTAACCAGGGATCATCGTACCATCTTCTAAAATAATAGCGGGTGTGCCGCTAATACCAAAGCTTTGACCTAATTGATAATGCTCTGCAACCGGTGCGCTACAGCCTGCAACTACTTTAGTGCTTGTGCCCGATTTAGCTTCTGTTAGTGCTTCTTGCTGATCGCGTGCACACCATACATTCATTAAATCTGCGTAACCTGAACCTTGTAAGCCACCACGTGGAAACGCTAAGTACTTAACGGTAATACCCGCATCAAGTAAATCGTCTAACTCGCGGTGTAATTTACGACAGTAACCACAGCTAATGTCGGTAAATACAGTAATGCTGTGTTTTTCGTTTGGCGCTTTGTACACAATCATCGATTCTTCGTATTCTTTAAGACCTTCAACACGCACGCCATTTAATGCTTGCTCTGTTAGGTTATTACGATTATTTAAATCAATTAACGTACCTTGCATTAAATATTGACCGTCTGGACTTGCGTAAAGCACGCCCTTGTTAGTAATCAATTCTTTTAAACCCGTTACTGGACTTGGGTTAATTTGCTTTACAGTTACACCAAGCTCGGCAAATTTAGTAATAATAGGATCATTAGCATCTGGTGTTACAGCAACGCCATTTGCAAATGCACTAATACTTGTGCACAACATGGCACCTGCTAACATTAATTTTTTCATAACTTCTCTCTATCCTAAAAATACTTAATATATTGACCGGCTTAATGATATTTACTTTCAAACTTACGCACGCGGATGATGCTCTGCGTGTACCGACTTTAACCGTTCATTGGCAACATGGGTATAAATTTGCGTAGTTGATAAATCGCTATGGCCCAACATCATTTGTACCACACGTAAATCTGCCCCATGATTTAATAAGTGCGTAGCAAAAGCATGGCGCATAGTATGGGGCGATAATGGAGACTCAACTGCTGCCAAAATAGCATAGTGTTTAATTCTATGCCAAAAGGTTTGTCGCGTCATGCCTACTCCGCGTTTAGATGGGAACACAAAATCGGTGGCATGTTTTATCATTTGCGCACGCCCACCCTTTAAAAATTGCTCAAGCCAATACATGGCTTCTTCACCCAGTGGAACTAAGCGCTCTTTATTACCTTTACCTTTTACAAACACCACTGCTTGGCGCAAATTAATTTGCTCCATGCGTAGTCCAACAAGCTCACTTACACGCAAACCCGTTGCATAAAGTAGCTCTAGCATGGCTTTATCGCGCAGTCCCATCGCTTCTTCGGTATTAGGCGCATTCAATAATGCCTCAACTTCGGCCTCTGAGAGTGTTTTAGGTAACGACTGCCCTGCTTTTGGCTGAGAAATATTTAGCATGGGAGTGTCGCTAATTAGTTTTTCGCGCACAAAGTACTGATAAAAACGCTTTAACGCACTAATACTACGTGCAGTACTGCGTGGTTTTAAGCCTAAATCGACTCGGTGCGCTAAGTAACTCTCTACATCAAGCCCTGTTACCGTCATTAAATTTTCGCCCTTTAAAAATAGGCAAAACTTATCTAAATCACTGCGATAAGCACTTAATGTGTTTTCGCTTACGCCTTGTTCTAAGTACAGGCTATCTAAAAAGGTTTCTAGGTAGTCGCTATTACTGCTCATACTGCTGTTATTTTCAAAAGAATCGTCAGATAGCGTTGTCACATTATGCTCTCATGCTTTGCTAAGGTATCAATTAAAAATACCTTACGGTAAACTTGAGCCTATCATATCAGGCAATTACACAGTGATAAATACGATGCAAATTGGTTTATTTTTTGGTTCTACTACGTGCTACACCGAAATGGCAGCAGAAAAGATTCGCGACATTATTGGTGCCGATATAGTTACCCTGCACAATATTAAAGACGAGCCACTAAAAAATGCAGAGCAGTATGACTTTATCATCTTTGGTATTTCAACGTGGGATTTTGGTGAAATACAAGAAGACTGGGAGTCAAAGTGGGACGACATAGCCGACGTAAACCTAAATGGTAAAACCATTGCTTTATTTGGCATGGGCGATCAACAAGGTTACGGGCAGTGGTTTCAAGATGCGCTAGGCATGCTACACGACGAAATAAATACGCAAACATTTACTCAACTTGGTTTTTGGCCAAACGACAGTAGTTACGAGTTTGAAGCTTCAAAAGCATTAACACCTGATGGTAAACAGTTTGTAGGACTCGCGCTCGACGAAGACAGTCAATACGAGCTAAGCGACGACCGCATTGCAACATGGGTTGAACAGGTAATGACTGAATACGGCGAAACGCTTTAATTAATAAGCTAATAAATAAAAATCAAAAAGCAAAAAGCCCGCAACTAGTTTAGTTGCGGGCTTTTGATTAGTAATATGAGTAATTTATTGAAACGTCATCACATTGGTTGTTTGTGGGTAGTACCCATCTGCCATAACAATGTACGGTAATAAATTACTTAACCATTTTTGCTGCACGCTTTCGCTATAGTTTAAGTAAAGCTTACCTTCGTGAATATAAAATGCTTCTGGGTCTATACCTACAGCGTTACCTTCATCAGCCATTGCATAAGCACACCAACCACCGTATTGCGGTGCATAACGCTTTGGGTTTTCTGCAAATGTCGTTTTGTTTTCTTCACTCGAAAAGTGCCAGTTGGCACCTAAATAACTAAACGTGTATTTGTCGCTGCCTTTAACGGCTTTATTTTGCGTAAAATAAGCAACGCTGTCGTACCCTTTAATAGCCGTGTTATTAAACCAACCCGTATTTACAGCATCATCCTTTGCATTTGCCCCACCGCTTATTAACAGTGCGCTAAGCATTATTAAAGCAACTATGTACTTAATCATCTTTTTTCCTTTATTATTTACTCAAAATTGAATGCCAATTAAATATAGCTGGCTTAGTGAGTAAGAAAGGCAAAGCGCAAAAATGATTTCAGTTAATACTTAATTATTTAACGCCCAGTGATTAAATAAGTAGTAAAACTTACTCTACTTTTAGCCAATATTGGTTTCGATAAAAGAAGCCAATGTAGCCGCGTACTTCGAGCTTTTTACCTTCATCTTGCGGGGTTAGTTGTAAAGTGTAGGTTTTACCATTTGTTGGGTCGAGTATTTCACCGTCTCCCCAAACACCATCATCTTGTGCTTTTACACCCGTGATTATAGTCATTCCTAAAATAGGCTGATCTTTTAACTCATCATCGCATTTACTACATATATCATTTTGTTTTGCCGGGTTAAGAATGGTTTCAACTTTGCCGCTCAATACACCGCTGGTTTGGGTAATACGTACATACGACTTAGCTTGGTTTGTATCCTCATCAATTGTTTTCCAAAGCCCTACAGGCGTAATAGCAGCAAACACACCTTGGCTTGCAAAAATGGTGGCTGCTAACGTGCTAAGTAATGCTAATTTATTTAACTTTTTCATTGTATTGCCTTTTAAATTAAGTGGCCAATGGCTAAATCATATCAGGTGATTTATAAACACACACTATTAAAGCGCTGTACATAAAGCAAAAAACCTAAACTAATAATCATTAGTTTAGGTTTTCATATGAGCTTTTTTGCTTACTTTTAAAAACTACGAATTACTACACCTGAATTATTAAACTCAAATTTATTAATTTTTCCGCATTGCGCCATATGATTAGTACTTGTATAAGGTGCATTGTCTTGTGCAATGGCAGTCTCCCATCCTTGGCCATTTTTAATGAATGCTTTTAGTTCAAACCATCCATTAACCGCTTTACTGCAATCCATATCTACATCAAGCATCCAATAGTGTTCGCCCCATATATTTAAAGGTGTCACACCAAAACCATCTGTGTTTACCGTTTTTTCAGCGCCCCAACCTGCTGGCCAAACGTTCGTTGTCCAGTCGGTAGCAGAACCTTCTGCTTCGCTACTTTGCCCATTTTCTATACCATACCAATCAAGGTAGTTATCATTTGCTTTCCAAGGGCTTGTTGTGACATTTTTTAAATTGTTATGACGAATAGGCATTGCACACTCAAAATTACTTGTTTGGCAATTTCGACCAAGGTTTGCGTTTGCATAAGCGTGGTCAATTCCACCACGGATAAACATATCTTGTCCGCTTTGTGTTTGTGCATTAATAAAAATAACCGTTCGCTGCCAGTCACTTTCAGTGCTTGAGGCAGAACTGGTATTTAACTTGGCATTTTTATGAATTGCCATCGCATCCCAAGCGCCAATATTAAGATTAATAGTACCGTCGGAATTAACCGTTATAACCTCACCACTACAACTTTTAGCATCAGCTGACAGTTCGCCTTTTAGCACATTACAGTATTGCCCTGACGCCATATCGGTTTGCACAGTTGCAGTAAGTGTTGAGTCTTCTTTGTTAATAGCCATATGACCCGAGCTACCTCGGCCAAATGAAATTTGATTATTTGTGTTATCCCACCAATTTGTTACTGCCCAGTTGTCGGCGGNCCCCGCCTGCAATATATGACCAGCGATGCTCACACTTCCAATTACTCGCAAAACACTCTAAGTTACCATTATTATGTACCGGTACATTTGGCCCACCAGCATCTGTATCACCATGAAAATCATAACTCGACATTACTTTTGGATAACCGTACGGATAAGCCAACATAAATACATTGGCTAAGTCATATAAGCGGCCATCTTCAAAGGTAATAACATTGCCAGCGCCGCCGTGCCCGCGCTGATTGTCGTGATTGTCTACAAAAACCACCGCAGAAGAGCTTGGCATAAAGCCCCACCCTTCGCCAAAATTACTCAGCCATGCAAGCGAGCCGTTTCTAAAAGTGTTACCAAGCTCAGTGCTATATTTAAATTCAGTTACTAAACCTGTGCTTAAATATTCAGAGGCACCAACAGCCTCCCCACCTTGATCGATCACTTCTTGAAAAACCACTGGCGAGCCATTTACTTTGGCCATTAAACTTTGGATATCGCTTGCTGCAACATGTTTAGAAGCATCAAACCGAAAGCCTTTTACGCCAATAGCTTGTAAGTCGTTAATATATGCTGCAATGGTATTTTGCACATAGTTTGAAGCGGTATCTAAATCGGCAAGTCCAACTAGTTCACAGTTTTGTACTCGGTAGCGATCGTTGCCATAATCAGAGTTATTAATGGTACAACTTTCATGAAAATCTTGTGGGCTATAAATAGGAAAGCTTTTATTACCAAAGCTATTTCCCGCCGTGCCTGTGCCACTTCCTGCTGCCATATGGTTAATAAGCGTATCAACGTAAATATCAACCCCAGCTGCACTACAGCGATTTACCATATCGATAAACTGTGCACGGTTTCCGCCACGACTTTGCAGTTCATAACTTACTGGCTGATAACGTGTCCACCATTGGCTTCCTGTAATGTGCTCATTAGGTGGCGAGACCTGTACTGCAGCGTAGCCTTTTGGTCCTAGGTATTGCTCACATTCTTGCGCTACATCTTGCCAATTCCATTCAAACAAATGTACAAATGTGGTGGGCGTAGCAGTCGCAATGCTAGGTAAGAGCAACCCTAGGCTTAAACCTGCGGTGGTGATTATTTTATTGAGTTTCATAGTGTGTGATCCAATTGTTGAGCGAGCAAAACAACTACTCGATGTTATTTACAAGTGGTTAACACTAGATTGGTAATTGATTAAATAAAAACTGAATACGTATGCATAATAGGTAAATTATCCTTTATTACTAGATAACCTACATAACTAGGCAATTTACATTTTCAAATAAAATGCTTTGCACAGGGCTATATAATCAGCAGTGTAGGTATTATCTAAGTTTCTAATACACAGAATTGATGTTTCTATATCGCTTTTTACGTAGCTAAATGTCATTAAACTGCGGCTAATATCTTTATTGGGCGTGGCTTTTACTTGGCAGTGAGTATTTAAATAAAGCCCATTTTGAGTAGCAAGCTCAATAAATAATGCGCCTTCAATGCTTGGGAGTATTAAGCTAAAGCGAGAACCTCTATGGCTTAAATGTTTAAACGCATTAATTAACTCTTCAAAACTTAGGCCGTCGGTATGGCGTGCGGTATTACGCGCAACATTATCGCCTTTTAAACTGTGATTAAAATACGGTGGATTAGAGATAACCACGTCAAATTTAACTTCACTACTAAAGCTTTGAATAGTTTGATGCGTAATACTTATTGTTGGCCACGGGCTATTAGCTACATTTTGTAATGCTTGGGTATAGGCGCTTTCGTCAATTTCTACCGCAGTTATATCAAGCTCACTACTGCGCTGCTTACACATTAGTGCTAGTAAGCCGGTGCCGGTGCCTATATCAAGTAATGACTTTGCACCGCTTAAATTAGCCCATGCGCCAAGCAAAATGCCATCGGTAGAAACTTTCATTGCACAGTGGTCGTGTTCAACTTTAAATTGTTTAAATACAAAACCAGACATTTTTTCACCTTTTCATTCACCAAGCGCAGCATAGCGCGTATAATCAGGGTAATTGTCCCTTATTTTAGACACTCTATGCAATTTTCTGAATTTGATCTTGATAACAAGCTACTCGATGCCATTAATAAAATGGGCTACGAGACGCCAACCAGCATTCAACAACAAGCTATTCCTGAAGCACTACAGGGGCGCGATATTTTAGCATCTGCGCCTACTGGTACAGGTAAAACAGCGGCATTTTTAATTCCGGCTATTCAGTACTTACTGGATTTCCCACGTCGTGACCCTGGTTTTGCGCGCGTACTCGTTATGACCCCGACTCGTGAGCTGGCTTATCAAATTCATGAACAATGTGAACTGCTAGCTAAACGCACACACCTAAAAATTGGTGTAGTAACAGGCGGAATTAACTACGGCACGCATAAAGAAATTTTTGAAAAAAATAACGATATTTTAATCGCCACACCAGGTCGATTAATGGAATACCTTGAAACCGAAAACTTTCATGCTGAACACGTAGAAATGCTTATTATTGATGAAGCAGATCGCATGTTAGATATGGGTTTCAAAAAAGAAATGAGCCGTATTTGTGACGAAGCTAAAAATCGTCGCCAATGTTTTTTATTCTCAGCAACACTTGAAGGTGACAGCGTAGAAAGGTTTGCTGAAAAAACATTAAACGACCCTGCTCTATTAGAAGCCGAATCGTCACGTAAAGAAAAAGCTAAAATTCACCAATGGGTACATTTAGCCGACGATTATCATCACAAACTTGAGTTATTAGTTAATACGCTAAAAAACCCTGACGTGACTAAAGCAATTGTGTTTGTTAAAACTCGCGAACGCTTAGAAACATTGATTGGTGAACTTACAACTAATGATGTAAAAGCAGCGTGGTTACGCGGCGAAATGCCACAAGACAAACGTATGAAAGCCATGGAAAACTTCCATAGTGGCAAAACAAGCATATTAGTTGCTACCGATGTAGCTGCACGTGGTATTGACGTGTCTGACATCAGCCACGTTATTAACTTTGATATGCCGCGTACTGCCGACGTATATGTACACCGTATTGGTCGTACTGGCCGTGCTGGTAAAAAAGGGATAGCAATATCGCTAGTTGAAGCACACGATATTGGTATTTTATATAAAGTAGAGCGCTACGTTGAACAAAAATTAAAACGCCGTGTAATTAGAGGTGTTGAGCCACAGCATAAAGAAGCTAAGCCACCAGCTAAAAAGCGTAAAGATCCAGTGAAAATGAAAGCCAAGAAAAAGGCTAAGGTTAAAAAGAAAAAGTAACCTAAAACATTTTTTATACTAAGCCGACTTTTGTCGGCTTTTTAATGCAAGCCTTGCAGGCTCTGCTGTTTGTACCTGTTACATATGTAACCCAAGCATGTAACTCATACTCATTTAAATGTAATTTTTGCCCACCTGAATTCCCACTTAATAAAATTCCCTTATATTTCATAGCGTTAATATTGGCACCGAAATTGTAACTACAAAGATAACCTAGCCGNGATGGAATTTCCATATTGTGGCTGCACTATTCACCGTAATGTAAGGATTAAGTTATGAACCGCTTCAAGTTAACTATCGCTTTAGTATCATTTTGTTGTTTATTTTTATTAGCTTGCGCTACAAAGGTAAGTGCAGCAACCAACATGGCCGTAGTAAGCAGTGTAGCCACTCAACCTAACTTACAACAAGCTATCACCAACACCCTACGAACTAATCCTAACCTAGCGTTAAGTGATATTCGTGTGCAGGTAAAAAATGGTGAAGTAGATTTATACGGTGAAGCACAAACTGGTTTTCAGCGCGCACTAGCTCAAAAGTTTTTAGAAAATATGGATGGGGTTAAAATCATTCGTAATAAAATTAGCGTTATTTAATACGCACCACATAAACTTATTTGTATAACTAATTCATAAGCGCGGCTTGTTACTCCAACACAAGCTGCGCTTTTTTATACTTATCATTAAGCCTCGACCTAATATTTCTATTTTAAAAGTCTACTTGAAAACCTTAAGAGCAATTAAATAGTTCCCAGTATCTAAATATCAATTGCTTTAAAAAAACAATTTAGTTTTAATAAATATAATATAAAGCGTAAAACTACTTAATGATGGATTAGTAAAAAATAAAGGGATTAGAATTATGCGAGATATAGATATGAAGCTCTTAAAATGCTTTGTGCAAGAGCCAACCGATATAAATAAACTTATAGATTTAGGACATAATCATTTAGATCCTAAATTCATAAGGAATTTTCAAAACCTTATTAATAATAATTTAATTTCCTCTAACTCAGCAACTTTCGGGTTAAGTTTCTCTGCTGATAAGGTACCTTCTTGGACAGCTGTTAATATTTATCTTACCGATAAAGGTAGAGATTATGTGTTCCCAAAGAAACAACGTAAAATAATCTTAAAACTGATTACTGAAAACCCAACGATAGCCGCAATAGTTGGCGTACTATTAGCTTTTGTACTCACTTTGGTATGGCCTACGCAGGTAGAAAGCGGAAGTAATTCACCCGAAACTAATAGTCGAAAAGTAATGATTTCTGATAAGTAACCATAAAATTTTCAACGAAAACCTCTATCTGCTTATTTCAAAAGCATTAGGTAACTTAAAGATGAGTACCAAAATGACTAGAAAACCAATAAAAATTGATCGCATGAAATTTTTAAATAAATTATTAGAGCGTACTTGTACTAATGAAAGCTGTGGAAGAAAAATGACATTTTCATTAGCTCAAGTGAATAATAATGAAGCTATTTTTTGTCAGTTTTGTGGGAAAGAATATATAGGTAAAAAAGCTCCTTAAAGTTTACATGCTTATCAGCAAAGTTTTACCCACATTATAAAAAAAAGCGCATTTTTACTCTGTAAAAATGCGCTGTTGGTAAGTAACTATTTCCCAATGCTTTTGCCTAATGAGCTTTAACTAAATTACTCACTTTGGTTAGAGTCAGTACCGTCGCTACTGTCTTTATTTGATGACTGCGGGCTTATTTTGTCGCTTATCATGGCATCGAGTTTTTCGCCGCCTTTAATACCAAAATCTAAAGTACGAATTGGGAATGGAATGCTAATGTCAGCTTCATCTAGTGCTTGCTTAACGGCAACTATACCTTTATGGCGTACCGTCATAAAGTCAGGCTCGCCTGGGTATTTAATCCAAAACCACACCAGTAAGTTGATGCTGCTGTCACCAAAGCCTTCAGCGTATACGGCGGTTTCGTCTTTGCGTATTACAAAGTCAAATTCGTTAATTTTTTCGACTATAACGTCTTTTGCTTTTTCTATGTCATCGCCGTACGAAATACCTACGGGTACTTCTATACGTCTTATACCTAGCGTGGTGTAATTTTTTAGTACATTTCTAAATAATACTTTGTTTGGTACAAGTATTAGTTGCCCGTAAAAGCTCTCTATTAGCGTGTTACGTAGGTTTATAGAATGTATCGAACCAAACACATCATCGGTTTCTATTACGTCACCTGTTTTAAATGGCTTACGTACGCCCATTGCTATACCAGCAATTAGGTTTTCGGTCATGTCTTGAAACGCAAAACCAATGGCTAAACCCACAATACCTGCACCAGCAAGTAGCGAAGTAACGGTGCCTTTTAAGCCAACAAAATCGAGCGCTATAAATAAACCTATACACAACACAATAACTTTAAAAATTGACGCCATTAAGTCGGCAATTTGTTTTGAGTCGAGTGAACGGCGTAATACGTTTTTCATCAGCTTGCCAGCAAAGCGTGCCAATATTGAAAAAACAATTGCGATCAGTATCGCAACTATAAAATTAGGGATATGACTTATTACAACATCAAACCACCCTCCGAGCTTTTCTTCTATTAGTTTTTCGGCTTCGTCAATTGACGGAATGCTGATCATTTTATTTGCACCTATTTAATTAGTGTTCTCATTAATATTAGATGAGATTGCAAATATAACGCCAACATCAAAAAAGCCATGCAATGCATGGCTTTTAAATTTTTTATTTAAGCTTATAAACCTAATTTTGTTCGTCGCGCATAAATACCGGCTCAAGCTCTTTAACTGTTGCCTCTGGGCTAAAGTAATAACCTGCTACCGTAAACTCTTTAAGTTGGCTTAACTGCGTTACTTTATTTTCGATAATGTAGCGCGCCATCATGCCGCGTGCTTTTTTAGCGTAAAAGCTAATTACTTTGTATTGACCGTTTTTACAGTCTTTAAAGTGTGGGGTAATAATTTGTGCATTTAATGCTTTCTTATCTACCGCTTTAAAGTATTCGTTTGAAGCAAGGTTAACTAAATATTGTGCGTCTTGCGCTTTTAATACGTCGTTTAGTTTATTCGCTATTACGCTGCCCCAAAACTCGTATAAGTTTTTGCCACGCGAATTTTCAAGCTTGGTGCCCATTTCAAGACGGTAAGCTTGCATTAAATCAAGTGGTTTTAATAAGCCGTATAAACCCGAAAGGATACGTAAGTGGTTTTGTGCGTAATCAAGCTCGCTAGCTTTAAGCGTACTTGCATCTAAACCGCCATATACATCACCATTAAAGGCAAGTNGCTTGTTTAGCATTACTTTGTGTAAACGGCTGTGCCCACTCGCTAAAGCGTGCTGCGTTAAGCCCAGATAGCTTGTCGCTAATTTTCATTAAACTGCCAATTTGCGCTGGTGTTAGTTCACGGCATACTTTCATGAGCTCTTCGCTGTGCTCTAGTAATTCAGGCTGAGTGAACTTGTCTGTTGCGGGTGGCGTTTCGTAATCAAGATTTTTTGCAGGTGAAATAACAGTGATCATAGTTAGCTATTGACTTGTAATTTATTTAGTGTCAATTTCAACATTAAATGAAACGAAAAGCACGTTTTGTTTAAATAAATCCTCTCTTAATAACCCATGCATTGCCGTTTTTTTATTGATCAGGACATAAGACCTATCAAGCATTGTCACACTGTTGCAGTATGGATTAGATATATTAAGAGTGATTAGATTTTTCTTTTAACTTGCTTGGAATGAGGAAAGCAAATGACTTCAGCTCTACAAAGGCTAAAACAACATTCATCTATCGTAGCCGACACTGGTGATATTGAAGCTATTAAAAAGCATCAACCAGAAGATGCAACTACAAACCCGTCGCTTTTATTAAAAGCGAGCGAGATTGAAGCATATAAGCCTTACCTAGATAAAGCTTGGAGCTACGCAAAAGAAACCGAGCAAGAACCAGCTAAACAACTTGAACTAGCATGTGATTACTTTGCTGTATTACTAGGTAAAGAAATTAGCGCTATTGTACCTGGTTATATTTCTACTGAAGTAGATGCACGCCTTTCGTTTAATACGCAAGCTACGATTGATAAAGCACATACCCTACTTAGCCTTTACGAAAAAGAAGGTGTAAGCAAAGACAAAATTTTAATTAAAGTAGCGTCTACATGGGAAGGTATTAAAGCCGCTGAGCAGCTAGAAAAAGAAGGGACTAAATGTAACCTTACTTTATTATTTAGCGATGCCCAAGCCCGCGCATGTGCCGATGCAAACGTATTTCTAATTTCGCCATTTGTTGGCCGTATTTTAGATTGGCACGTTGCGAACGGTATGGAAAAACCAACCGATCCGCTACAAGATCCAGGTGTTCAGTCTGTACGCAGCATTTTTGAATTTTACAAACGCCATGACTACAAAACAGTTGTGATGGGTGCAAGTTTCCGTAATACAGGCGAAATTATTGCACTTACCGGTTGTGACAAGCTAACTATTAGCCCTAATCTTTTAGAAGATTTAGGTAACCTTGAAGGCGCACAAGAATACTTGCTTGAAAGCGATGTTCCACAAGAGCCAAAACCAGAGCCATTAACAGAAGCACAGTTCCGTTGGTTACATAACCAAGATGCTATGGCTACTGAAAAACTAGCTGAAGGTATTCGCTCTTTTGCTGATGCACAAGAACAACTAGAGGCGCGCTTTAAAGCAATGTAATTTGCTATAATCGTGTTTTAAAAACGTCGCAATAGCGGCGTTTTTTTATGCCTAAAATACGCTATACCTCTATATAATCTTCATATCGACTTCATATAATCTTCGTATAAACCTTCATCAATTAATCACACTTATGTAACATAACTGTCACTTTTTTATTCTATTTTAACTAGGCCTGTGGTATAGGTATTCTTGAGGTCAATAAAATCAATAGGAGAAGTTCATGGATAGCCTAAACGATATATTAGAGATATTAGAAGGACCAGATACAACAAGGAAAACCTCTCAGAAAAATAAAAAAAGAAAATGGCGGGAAATAGAAGCAATTAAAGACAAGCACCGCTTACGTAAAGAATTACAAGAATATGATTTTTTTGCAGACAGTATTGCGATTGAAGAGCTCGATTTTTAATTCAATACGCCCCAACTAAACAAAAAGGCTTCCGATATATGGAAGCCTTTTTTAATGCGCTGAAAATAGCTGCATGAGATAAATTTATTATTCAGAGCTCAAGTTATTTACACCTGCCAGTTAATCGGTTTTTCATCTTGGGCTTGTAATAGCTCATTTGTTTTTGAAAAATGCTGACAGCCAAAAAAGCCCCTATGCGCCGAAAGCGGCGATGGGTGCGATCCTTTTAAAACATGATGGCGAGCGCTATCTATGCCTTTACCTTTTTTTTGTGCATGTGCACCCCATAAAATAAATACCACACCTTCGCAGTGCTTATTAATATGCGCGATTACATTATCGGTAAATTGCTCCCACCCTAAATGTTTGTGAGAATGCGCTTGACCTTGCTCAACGGTCAATACTGTATTGAGTAAAAACACGCCCTGATCTGCCCAGCTTTGCAGGTAACCACGCTCAGGAATAATAAACCCGCTGATATCGTTAGCTAACTCTTTGTACATATTTTTAAGCGACGGCGGCAGCTTTTTTACATCAGGCAATACCGAAAAACACAAGCCATGCGCTTGCCCTTCTCCGTGGTATGGGTCTTGTCCTAAAATTACAACGCGGATGTCATTTAGTGCTGTGGCATCAAAAGCACTAAATACTTGAGGTTCAGGCGGATAAACAGCAACACCTTCATTGCGGCGATTAGCCACATACTCTAACGTTTGCTGCATGTAAGGTTGCTGTAATTCACTTTCTAAAAATGTAGCCCAATCGCTCATTGTGTACTCTTAATCTGTTTACGTGATGCGTCTATTTTATCACACATATCCGCGAGTCCATCTAGCATGCGCGGAGTAAAACGATGTAATAAATCGGCATTTACGCTAATAAATTGATCGTTTTTAACTGCAGGCACTTCTGGCCACTTTTGCCAATTAACAACCGGCTGTGGCGTTTTTGATTTTTCATCAGGGATAATAATAACTTGTGGCTTAGTAACAATGACATTTTCGATACTAATTTGCGGGTAATCTGTAACGCTCTGTGCAAATACATTACTTACATGGCATGTTTCAATCAGTTGGCTTATCCATGTATTTTTACTTACTGTCATCATGGGCTCAGTCCATAACTGATAAAACCCGGTAATATTTTTTTTATCTTGCTGGCTTTTAACAATACCATTTAGCTTATGTTTAAATGCGCTTGCCGCTTGCTGGCTTTGCTTAATGTTCCCTGTAAATTCACCAAAAGTAAGTAACTCGTCGGCTACACCAGCGATTGTGGTGGGGTTACTCAAATATACTTTTATGCCAAGGCGCTCTATTTGGGCTAAATCTTCGCTTTGATTTCCGCTTTTCCATGCAATAACTAAGTCGGGTTTAAGCGCCAATACTTTTTCAAGCGAGATACCGTAATAACCGCCTATGCGCTCAATACTTTGGGCCTCAGCAGGGTAGTCGGCGTAATCAACTGTGCCCACAATATTATCGCCCGCCCCTATGGCAAATAGGTTTTCGACTATATGTGGTGCAAGCGCGATTATTCGCAGTTTTTTAGAATCATTAACCTGCTCTGCAAGTGCACTGCCCGATACACTAAAAAGCAGTAGCCCAATAAAAAACGCTTTAAACATTAGTAATCAAACCCTTCGAGCGCTTTTATGCCTGAGTCGAATGCGTGTTTTACATTACGCACTTCGCTTACTGTGTCGGCAAGGTCTGTTAAAGTACGATGCGCTGCACGCCCTGTAATAATAACTGACTGTATTGGTGGGCGGTTATTAAGCGCCGTTACCACTTCATCTAAATCAACGTAGCCGTAGGTCACCATATACGTAAGCTCATCGAGTAATACTAAATCAATACTGCTATCTGCAAGCATGCGTTTTGACTCTTGCCATGTTGCTTGGGCGGCTGCGGTATCGGCTTCTTTATTTTGCGTATCCCAGGTAAAACCGGTGTTCATTACAACAAACTCAACGCCTGCACCTTGTAATAAATTACGCTCGCCACATTCCCATGTACCTTTAATATATTGGCAAACGGCTGCTTTTTTACCATGCCCTACGCAGCGTGCTACAACGCCAAAACCCGAGGTTGATTTACCTTTACCATTGCCGGTAATTACCTGAAAAATACCTTTTACATCTTGTGCTGCAGCAACGCGCGCATCCACTTGTTCTTTTACTTTTTGTTGGCGCTGCTTGTGCTTATCGTTGTTTTGTTCAGTCATTATTGTGCCCTTCATAAATCGAGATAATTTGCTGTATATTTAAATGCGTTTCGCACATGGTTGCTAATCGTTCTAACTGCTGCTCGCGATGAGTGGCAATACTAATTGGATTAATTGAGGCGCTTGGTTTTACCCATTTTAAAATTTGCGATGTAGCATCGGCTTCATCAAATAAACCATGTAAATAGGTGCCCGCAATGGCGTTATCATCGCTAATAAAGCCATCAAACGTAAAACCATGTGGGTGGTTTTCATCAAAGGTTAAAAATGGCTTATCAAGCGCTGCACCTTGGCTAATTCCTGCATGTATTTCGTAACCACTACAGGGTGTTTGTTGGTTATTTAAAAGCAGTGTAGCGGTTATTTTAGTTAATACTTTTTGCGCTGTCAGCGTGGTTTCAAAGTCGCATAGAGCAAGCCCATTTACTTGCTTTAATGACGATTCAATACCATCGGGATCGTTGAGCGTATTGCCTAACATTTGCATGCCGCCACAAATACCAAGTACTTTGCCACCATAGCGTAAGTGGCGCTTAATTTGAGTGTCCCAGCCTTCATTTTTCAAAAAATTTAAATCACCCAGCACATTTTTACTGCCTGGGAGAATTATCAGATCAACGTCTGGGATCGTTTGCGTGTGGCGCACATAATTTATATTAATGTTTGGGTGCAAACGCAGTGCATCAAAATCGGTGTGGTTGCTAATGTGTGGTACAAGTAGCACTGCAATATTAATTGTGGCGTTGGTTACATTATTATCAATTGCGACGGCGTCTTCAGCATCAAGCGCGAGGTCGTGCAAATAAGGTAATACGCCAAGTACGGGTTTGTTTGTATATTCTTCAAGCCAATCTAGCCCGCCTTGCAGCAAACCTATATCGCCTCTAAAGCGGTTTATAACAAAGCCTTTTACGCGCGCCTGTTCTGACTCGCTTAACAACGCAAGTGTACCTACCAAATGTGCAAACACACCACCTTTATCAATATCGGCAATTATAATAACAGGGCAATCTACCTCTTCGGCGTAACCCATATTGGCAATATCGTTTTCACGCAGGTTTATTTCAGCAGGACTCCCTGCCCCTTCAACAAGGAGTAAATCAAAACGTGTAGCTAAACGGTTATGTGAGGTTATTACTGCATCCATCGCCACTTTTTTATAGTCGTGATATTTGCCCGCTTCCATATTACTAATGGCTTTTCCGTGAATAATCACTTGTGCGCCCGTATCGCTATTAGGTTTAAGTAAAATAGGATTAAAGTCTATTTCGGGCTCTACTTTAGCTGCTATTGCTTGCAAAGCTTGCGCACGACCAATTTCGCCGCCATCTTTTGTTACTGCGCTATTAAGTGCCATATTTTGTGGTTTAAAAGGCGCAACCTTTACCCCTCGCTTAGCAAACACCCTGCAAAGGGCGGCAACTAGGGTACTTTTACCTGCGTCGGAGGTAGTGCCTTGCACCATTAAGGTTTTCATGGAATTACACCCTTCGCTTTCTAAAAAATAATAAACTTAAAAAGAACACACTACCAATAGCAGCAGTAATAACGCCTACGGGCAATTCTTGGTTTTTTAGCAAGGAGCGCGAAAGTACATCAACCCACACCATAAATGTACCGCCTACTAAGCTGGTTACTAGCAATCCCGCGATGGTGCCTTGGGAGATAAAAAAGCGCACAATGTGCGGTACCATTAATCCTACAAATCCAATACCACCACACATAGCCACCAGCACAGCGGTAATTAATGAGCTCAAAACCAGCATAAGTATTCTAAAGCGCTGGACCCTAACACCTAATGTAATTGCGCTTTCATCGCCAAGTAACATAGCATTGAGCTGCCTTCTAAAGCTCAGCATTACAAACGTACACAATGTAATTACCAATAAAGGTAACCAAAGCGTAGCCCACTGCGCACGCGCAAAGCTGCCCAGCGTCCAAAATAAAATAGCCNCGCTACTGCCTGAGGATCGCTCCAATAAAGCAACAGGCTGGTAAACGCACTAAATAAAAACGACAGAGCAACGCCAGCTAATAGCATTGATTCTACCTGTGCACTTTGCTGCCTACCTGCAATAAGTATTAATAAACTCATAGCGAGTAAGCTGCCCAGCAGTGCTGCTGCAGATAGCATAAAGCCTGCGCTAATGCCTGCTAATGCCATAAGTAACACCACGCCAAATGAGGCACCCGACGATATACCAAATAAGTAAGGATCGGCTAAAGGGTTGCGCGTTACCGTTTGTAAAATAAGCCCCGCAATTGCTAAGCCAGAGCCTGCTAAAAAGGCGAGTAATGTGCGTGGCATTCTTAGCTCGTAAATAATACGCGTATTAAAAGACGCATCATTTGAGAGTAAAAAGCTATTAAATACATCTTGAAGTGAGGTATCTGCTGCACCAAAACTAAGTGCTGCAAATAAGCTAAATAAAGCAGCTGAAGCACTTATAAATAGCGCAAGTGATTGGCGAGTATTAACTGCGCTCATATTATTTGTAACCATAAAAGTAAGTGATATGAGGGATGCTATTTCCCGACTTCGATATTTGCGGGTGGTTATTTACTTGGGCGCAGACACCAAAAACGTCGCCTAGCATGTTTTCGGTTAATACCTCACTTGGCATGCCTGTATGTGTAATTTCACCGTTTTTAATAACCACTAGTTCATCGCACATTGCAGAGGCTAAGTTTAAATCATGAAACGATGCAAACACCGTTACGCCCAACGATTTAGCAAGCTCCATAACCTGTATTTGGTATCTAACATCTAAATGGCTAGTTGGCTCGTCCATTATTAACAGTTGAGGTTGCTGGACTATGGCGCGGGCTATCAAGGCACGTTGCTTTTCACCGCCCGAAAGTGACTCAAAGCTTTGCTCACTATGATCTACCAACCCGACTGTATTGATTGCTTGAATGATTTTTTGTTTATCAATGTTAGTTATTGAGCTAAATAGCGATTTATGAGGCGTTAGCCCAAGCGCAATAACATCAAATACGCTTAAGTTAAATTGCGACGGGGTTTCTTGTAAAACAACCGCTACTTTTTTTGCGTACTCATCGCTTTTTAGCTGCCAAATGTCGGTGTTGTTAAACTCTACAATGCCATCACTAGGTTTATTAAAACGATATAGACAACGCAATAAACTCGATTTACCTGCGCCATTAGGGCCAATTAAACCAACAAATTTACCTGTGGTTATTTTAAGGTTTATTTTTTTGAGAATCGTTTTATTGCCAATATCCCACGATACGTTTTTAACGTTTAGTAATGGTGTATTTAATGGCGTTTGAGTGTGCAATAGTCAGTCCTAGGCTAGGTTAAACTCACTAAAAATGCGATAAAAATACTAATGCACTACAAGAAAAAATGAGTAAACCCGCTCGTTAAAAGAATTCATACCAATTGCATTAAATTAGTGATTTATTATAGCGACAAATAAATAGCTTAATAACAAGGCGGAAATTATGACATATAGTTGTTCTATATGAATAATTTTTAACGAAGTTAGTAAGTTATTTAATTCGCTAGAAAGATCATGTTTTTAATAAAATTGGTATTATACCATTTGTATCTGACTTAAAGCTTTGCGCTAATTACAGTTGCGGGAACAGTCGAGGACTCGCACCTCATTCCAAATGAAGCTCTATTATGGGCGGCTAAGTAAATAATTTAAAGCAAAAAAAACCGCACTCAAAAGAGCGCGGTTAAAAAGGGAGTGTTTTAACTAATCGTTAAAACTTGTATTCCATACCTAAGCCTACGTAGTCTTGGTCAACGTTGTTGTCCATATCGAAGCTTGAATAAAAACCAAATACTTTAATATTTTTATTTAATTTGTGATCAAGACCAACTGAAATTGCTGACTTATCGTCGCTGTCGTCAAAGTCCATATCTTGGTATTGCACTTTAAATGTGTTGTTACCCATGCTGTAAGCAGCATTTAGCAAGTAACCATCAGCTTCTGCGCTGCCATCTACTGCTTCTTGTGTTTGGTACATTGCGCCCAATTTAAAGTTTTCAACTTTACCTTGGATTGATGCACGCACTACGTCGTAGCCATTTACTTCACTATCGGCTGCAATAGAGGCGTATACAGCGCTCTTTTTAAGTNCCGCCATTGAATAACCGTTATCAGCGTCTACATCGTCTTCAGCTACAAAAGTAGCAAGTACTTTAAAGCCTTCGTATGAGTTTGATGAATAACTAACTGTATTTCCTAAGCGGTTTTCACCTTTAAATACATTTTTAATGTCGCCTTCAAGGTCGTTAAATAAATCTAACTTACCTTGAGATTGCTTAAGCGCAGTATCGTTACGACCAATTACAACCTGACCAAACGCACCTTTTAAACCAACGTATTGGTTACGCGCAGAAATATTGTCGTCGTTATCGCCTTTTGAATCAGCATCAGACACATCAACTTGAAACTCAAACTTATATACCGCTTCTAAACTATCATTTATTTTTTCAGAACCTTTAACACCAAGACGAGATGCATTGCTTTTTATCTCAGTAAAAGACCCTTCGCCATCATCAGATGATTGCACTGTTGCATTCGCTTTACCGTAAATGTCTACATCGGCAAGTGCATTAAAAGATAAACCACTTAATAGTGCTAAGCATAAGCTCGATTTTACAAATTTCATGTTATTTCCTTGGATAATCACAAAAGACTAATTTTCAAAACTGCTGTATTTTGTCATTCCTAAATGACAGTAATATTACAACGGAAATATTAATGTCTTTTTTTTTTAATAAAAATGCATTAAATGTGAAATCAAAATAACATGAAAGCCTAGTAAATGGTCGTACTTACTTACCTTGCTTTAATGACAAGCTTGGCGTCATTTGCGAAAGTAAATTAACTAAGGTTTCTATTAGCTCTTTTTGCTCGTTGTCTCTGTGATACGCAATAAATACGTCTCTTGAGGTGTTTTCTACCCCTTTAACATGAAACAACTCACCTTTTTCTAAATGCCCTTCAACCAATACTTGAGGTATAAATGCACTACCACCACATTGCAGTATTAAATCAAGTGCAATACGTCCCGTGCTGGTTCTAAAGTAAGGGGGTGTTTTTCCTGTAAACTGACGCGCATGCCAAAGAGAAAAAGTAGTTCCCCAATCAACATACACATATTGATTATCAAAAAAGTTTTCGTTCGTTGCAGTGTCGTATCCGCTTACGGGAATGATTGGCAACTCACAAATTCGCTCTACTACTAATTCATCTACTTTTGGTGGATCAAATAATATTGCCAAATCGAGAGTACGCTCTAATAAAAGTCGAGTGCTCTCTTGTTGTGCTTTAACTTCTGCAACCAACGACACGCCCGGCATCGCCGATACAATATTTGTTATACCAAACTGTAAAAAAGCATCCCAAATATTAGGCGTTCCTGCTAAGCTAATTTGCTTATGCATATTATCGGCAAGTGCAACATCTACTTTGGCCCGCTGCATGCCCGTAATAATCATTTGTGCATGGGGTAATAAACGCTCGCCAGGTGCTGTAAGTTGAATGTTATTACGCTGGCGAATAAACAAATTAACACCAAGTCCTTGCTCTAATTGGCGAATTCTAAAGCTCACTGCAGACTGCGTAATATAAAGGTTTTCGGCCGCTTTACCAAAGTGACGCGTACGCACTACCTCAACGAATGTTTTTAATAAATCGATATCCAATTTTTTATCCTCACGATAAAAATAATTTGTTTAATAAATTGCCAAACTTGCATCATACTCCAGCTAATTACTAAGGTATGAGGATAAAGCTATGAGCAATAACATTTCATTACTACGCCAAGCATTTGTTAGCCAACGTCAATTTTATGATGATCAAAACTTTCCACGAGGCTTTAGCCGCAGCGGAAACTTCACCTTATTAGAAGCCAGCATACTTGAACAACACGGAGTTGTTTTAAAAGGCTTATACAGTAAAACAATTGAGCCGCAAAACGAACACCAAGAACAGTTTGTAGCAGTCGTAACTGGCTCACAAGAACCTACCAACCCAATCGAACGAGCTTGGGTAAAATACTTAAAACTAACGACTTGCAAAACTAAGTTTCATACTTTATTTGGCCGCTCAAAAATGTCAGGGCCGGCACCGATTAGCCAAGAGTATTATTCAGAAGCGGATAATCTGTAAGTACTTAAGTTATTTGCTTTTTTGCGTTTTAACAGTTACAACTTGTATAAGCAAATATTTTTGCAAAATATAAACAGGGTTGTTCCGTGACGCGAAAAATACTAATAGTTGAAGATACACCTGCAATGGCGCGAGTGCAAAAGCACATCGCGCTTAAGGCTGGTTATGAAGTTGATATAGCTGAGTCATTAGCGCAAACAAAAGAGCTTATAAGTAAAAATAGCTATTTTTGCGCTGTAGTTGACTTCATATTACCTGATGCCCCATCTGGTGAAGCTGTACCTTGTACTATTAATGCAGACATTCCAACTATTGTAATGACGGGCAATATTGATAAAAAAACTCGCGACACTGTAGAAAAATACCCAATCATCGATTACATCATTAAAGAAAACAAACAAGCATACCAATACCTCGAAAAACAATTGCATCGCTTACCCCGCAACGAAAATGTAAAAGTACTGGTTGTTGATGACTCTAAATCGACTCGCCGATACATTTGCAGCCTATTAGTTCGTCACAAATATCAAATTATTGAAGCACAAGACGGAAAAGAAGCATTAAAAATGCTCGAAAATTCACCCGACATTTCAGTCATCATTACTGATAACGAAATGCCAAACATGAATGGTGATGAGTTATGTAGCGAAATTCGCCGCTTATATAGCAACGACGAAAAAGCCATTATTGGTATTTCGGGCTCTGACTATGTAGGGCTTTCTAGTTTATTTTTAAAAAATGGCGCAAACGATTATTTGCATAAACCTTTTAATAGCGAAGAGTTTTACTGCAGGCTTAGTCAAAACGTCGATATGTTAGAACTTATAGCCACTATAAGGCGACAAGCCAACACGGATTATTTAACCAATTTACCAAATCGTCGTTACTTTTTTGAAGAAGCTGAAAAATCATTAAAGCAAATAAAACATACTAAAGGTGATGGTGCTTTAGCTATGCTTGATATTGATCACTTTAAATCAATTAACGATACATACGGGCACGATGTTGGCGACGAAGTATTAAAAGGACTCTCTATTTGCTTTAGTAAATATTTTAAAAAGTATTTAGTAGCCCGCTTAGGTGGTGAAGAGTTTGCCGTTTACTTTGCAAATGCGGATAAACAAGAAGCACTAAAAAGACTTGAAGGTTTTAGGTACTTTATAGAAATGAATAGCCAGGAGTTTAGTAAAGCTAAAATAAAATTCACCATTTCTATTGGTTTTGCAAACGGGCCTGTTTATCAAATTGATGAATTATTAAAACAGGCCGACTTAAAGCTTTACGACGCTAAAGAATCTGGTCGTAATAAAGTAGTTAGCTAACAGCTCTATTAGCTTAATTATACTTCTGCGGCTGTAATAGCCGCTTTTTTACGTTTGCGCGATTGATGATAAGAGTCCCAACTAAAAATAGCTAGCGCACTCCAAATACATGCAAACGTTACTAATCTCTCAGCGTCAAACACTTCACCGTAAAACACCACTGCCAATATAAACATTAGGCTTGGCCCAATATACTGAAAAAAGCCTAATGTAGTGTATTGCAAACGCTTAGCGGCGCCGGTAAAACACAGCAATGGTAATGTAGTTACAATACCTGCACTAATCAGTAATGCATTAGTATGCCAATCGTTAGCTGGCAGGCTTGATGTTGCAGAAGGTGCCATTAACCACCAATAAATGAGTGCAACAGGCAGTAATATAAGTGCTTCAAGCAAAATGCCAGGCAAGGCTTCAACGGGTAGTTTTTTACGTAACAAGCCATAAAGCGCAAACGATATAGCTAATGAAAATGCCACTACCGGAAACGAGCCAAAACTAATTAGCTGCAGCACAACACCGGTAAAGGCAAGTGCCACTGCTACACCTTGAAACTTACGCAGGCGTTCACCTAAAAAGAGCATACCCAGTAATACATTTAAAAGAGGGTTTATGTAATAGCCCAAACTTGCATCAAGCATATGGTTATTATTTATAGCCCATATAAATAAACCCCAGTTAAACCCTAGCAATGTTGAGGTAATAACAAGCATAAGCAAAAGCTTAGGCTGAACAATAATGCGCTTAACTTTATCCCAATACTTTAAAACACTTACTACTAGTACTAAAAATACAACCGACCAAACAACCCGATGCATTAAAATTTCAAAGGCAGAAACATGCTGAATCAACTTAAAATATATTGGCGCAAGGCCCCACATAAAAAAAGCAAGACAAGCAAAAATAGCACCTTTACGCTGCTCAGTATCAATCGACATAATAAACACTTAGTGATTTAAAAGGCCGCTAGTTTACTTCCCATACACGTTTTATCCAACTAAATACGTGCCTGTCCCAAAAGCAATTTGAACTGATTGCTGATTATGTAATTCCATTCGACAAACACATACTTTATTACCTGAGCGAATAAGTGTGGCACTCGCTGTAAAGCTCTCTCCTTTACCAGGGCGCAAATAATCAGTGCGCAAGTCGATAGTCCCAAGCGTGGCTAATTTTGTTTGCACACTTGTGATATCTAAATCGGTGAGCTTATCAATCACGCTTGCTGCAGCGAGCATACCGCCTACATTATCAAGTACGGCTGAAATAACACCACCGTGCAGTATTTTTTGCGCAGGGTTACCAATGAGCACATCCTGCCACGGAAACGTAATTTTGGCCTGTTCAGGGCTTAAAGACTCAACCGATATTTGTAAAAACTGGTTGAACGGCATGCCATTTACAAATAATGCACCCACTTGTTCAATTAACATTTCTTTATTCATTATTATTCTCTATGTCAAAACAGGTAAGATGAGTAAAACATACATAGTGTAAAACTACGAGACTCCACTTAAATAATTTATCAAGTAACTCAGCTAAAGACATCTCACTAAAAAACCACTAAAATACCCGTCAATGAATACATCAACACCACCTTCTAGCACCCTTGTGCGTAAACCCGAAACTGTCCTCAAACAAGTGTTTGGCTACAGTGAATTTCGCGACGGCCAAAAAACAGTTATTGATGCTGCTATTAACGGCCAAGACTCGCTTGTATTGCTCCCTACTGGCGGCGGAAAATCGGTTTGCTATCAAATACCCGCTTTAGTGCTCGAAGGCGTCACTATTGTTATATCTCCGCTCATATCGCTAATGCAAGATCAGGTAAGTCAACTTCAAGCACTTGGGGTTAAAGCCGCTTACGTAAATAACAGCTTAGCGCGAGAAGAGCAGCAATTGGTGTATCAACAGCTTCATCAGGGGCAAATTAAGCTTTTATATGTGGCACCTGAAAAAGTATTACAACGCGAATTTTTAGAGCGTTTATCGCATTTAAATGTAAGCTTATTTGCCATTGACGAAGCGCATTGTGTGTCGCATTGGGGTCACGATTTTAGGCCTCATTACTTTCGCTTAAACGAATTAAAGCAACGTTTTGCACATGTACCCATGATGGCGCTCACTGCAACTGCCGATAAAGCCACCCGTTTTGATATAGTTGAGCAACTAAAATTACAACAGCCTTATATTCATACTGGCAGCTTTGATCGCCCCAATATTCGCTACACCATAGAAGAAAAATTTAAACCTATGGTGCAATTGCTTCGCTACCTAAAGGAGCAAAAAAGCCAAAGCGGTATTATTTATTGCACTAGCCGTAAACGCGTAGACGACATTGCTGAAAAAATTGCAGATGCAGGGCTAAACGCTGCCGCTTACCATGCAGGTATGAGTAACGAGCAACGACAATTTGTACAAACTGGCTTTGCCCGTGACGATATACAAATAGTGGTCGCAACCGTTGCTTTTGGTATGGGTATAAACAAGCCTAACGTGCGTTTTGTACTGCATTACGATATTCCAAAAAGTATAGAGTCGTACTATCAAGAAACAGGGCGTGCTGGGCGAGATGGACTTGCCGCAGAAGCCATAATGTATTTTGACCCAGCTGATATTGGCCGTGTAAGACGCTTTTTTGAAGACATAGACGACGAGCAACGCCGCCGTGTAGAAGAACAACGCTTTAACGCAATGGCAAGCTTTGCAGAAGCACAAACGTGTCGTCGGCAAATATTGCTTAACTATTTTAGTGAATATCAACGCGAACCTTGTGGTAACTGCGATATTTGTCTAAATCCACCTAAAAGCTTTGACGGTACATTAGTTGCCCAACAAGCGCTTTCTTGTGTGTATAGAGCTGACCAGCGCTTTGGTCTTGGGTACATTGTTGAATTACTACGTGGTGCAAATACTAGCCGCATACGCGATAACAATCATCATGAGCTAAGCACTTACGGCATAGGTAAAGATAAAAGCAGTGAATTTTGGCTTAGTATTTTACGCCAGCTTATTCATCAAGGCTTACTTAGCCAAGATATAACGCAAGGTGCGTCACTTAGGTTAACCGAAGCCGCGCGTGCAATTTTAAAAGGTGAGTACGCACTGCAATTAGCCGAGCCACGCCTGCAAGCCAAACACGTTTATCAAGATAAATTAGCACAATTTAATTACGACAAAAAACTGTTTGCTCGCCTGCGCGCACTACGTAAAGAACTTGCTGATGCCGATGATGTACCACCTTATGTGGTATTTAATGATAAAACGCTAGCCGAAATGGCGCAGCTTATGCCAACAAACGACA
>NZ_AUTP01000145.1:0-29483 GCF_000498075.1 Pseudoalteromonas sp. TAB23 | reverse complement strand
TTTGAAAGTAAAGAAGCCATTATAGAAAGCATTATTAAAAAAGACATGGAAGAAATGTTCTCCATCTTTCAAAAATTTGAAGATCATCCTGGTGATGTTTTAGCGGCTCTTTTAGATGGCTTAAATATTGGTGTGCAAAGGCATATGGATACAGGCTCGTGTGTTATTGATTTAGACATGATGGCAGAAGCAGGTCGAAATGTTAAAGTAGCAACTCTCTTGCGTGAAACCGATATTCAAGCAAGAGGGCGCATGAGACAGCTTTTAACAAGCGAGCGAAGTGCGCTCAAAGACATTGATGAGCTTGAACTTGAAAGCCGAATTAACGTTATTTTTTCGATGATGGCGGGGTTATTACTCAGAAAGTTACTCTACCCTGAGCTAACCGAAGAAACGGTACTAATAGCGCTTCGCCCTGCGATGAAAACATTACTGATGCCATTTGATGAAGCGCAGTAACGCTCGAAATAAATAACCAAAAGTAAGCTAGCCAATACTTTGGCTAGCTTTTTTATTTTAGTCTATTTAAAAGCGCTCGATTGACCACTGAAGTGCAATGATTGCGATAGCAACGGAGCCCATTGGCATTAACCACTTTTTATACCAAGTGTAGTGTCGTACATAAATGAGTATTGGTAAGGCTACTAGTAAGATACTAAGTTGACCGATTTCGACGCCTAAATTAAACGCTAAAATGCTAAGCAGTTGATAGTCGCTCGACAAGCCAAGCTCGCCAAGTACGCTCGCAAATCCCATCCCATGTAGTAAACCAAAAGCAAAAGTAAGCCAACCTAAACGAAGTACCAACGGCCACACATTATTTAATGCTGCCAATAAAACCGATATAGCAATTCCAAGCTCTACCCAGCGGCTATTTGGTGAGACTAAGTTCATAGCTGTTGCGGTAAGCGTAATAGAGTGCGCAAGCGTAAACGCGGTTACTATCCATGCTGTGTGTTTAATAATTTGTTTTTTAGAGCTAATACCTTGCCATGTTTTATCGCTGCGTTTTAAAACACAGGTAAGTAACAGGGCGATTAAAAATAAAATATGATCAATACCAATCCAAATATGTAAAACACCCTGATACACGTATTGATTAAACGTACTTAAATAACTTGTTTGCTCAAAGCTGAACGTTTGTTGTGCCTCGTTGATATTAAATACACGAGATACACCGTTTATATTTACGATGGATTTATGATTGGCATCGGTATTAAAAAAAGCAGAATAGGAAAGGGAGATTGCTTCATTGTCATCACAGCTAAACAGCAACGGAATCACCAAATAAGGCTGGTTAAAATGGTTATCTAGCTGATAGATACCTTCACTTTTTAAAAGGCATGATTGCGCGTTTTGCGTGATATTTAAATTTTCTTCAATGAAGTTATTAATTGAGCTGCGTTTTGCTTTTATTTCTGCCCACGAAATTTGCCCGTTTTTATCTAAATCCAGAGACACTGCGTGCTCTAAGTCGGCTATATTAATTTGCCAAGTACCCATGTATTGGTTTTTGTTGGTGTCGTTATTGTTCTCGCTATTTAAGGTTATATAACTTGTACTTAGTTGATGGGCAAAGCTGTAAGTTGAAAAAATGCACAGCATTAAAGTGAGTATAAATAGATAAGGCGTTTTCATAGTGTGTCTCGTTGCATCGCTTTTGCTTGAATAAGTAATTGCTCATCGGTGCTCATTTTTGCCTGTTGCCAATTAATATGAGCCCAGTAAAGTGCTTTTTCGCGATTTGGTTGTACATCAAGGTAATATTTAGCTAAGTCACTTGCATGAAAAGAATCTTTGCGAAGCTCTCGTAGTGTAACTCTTTGCGCCATTGTATTTTGCCATTTTTTATCGCGTTTATTTAGTTTTTTTTCTGCGATTGAAAGTCTTAACAAAATAGCATCCTCTAAATTACTTTTATCAGGAAGCAGTACGCTTAATGTATTTAATACTTGTTGCGGTTGATTTAGAGCAATTTGAATATCGGCCCATAAAACAATAAGGCTCACAGGGGCTTGAACTAAATCTACACTTTGTAAGTGAGACAAAGCTTGTTTGTAGTTGTTTAAACGGTAGCTCATTTCACTTAAAACATGGTTTGTAGCTAGGCTAGTTTGATTATTATTTATAATTTTTACTAATGCTTGGTAGCTGTCTAAAACGCTTTCATGTTGGCTTTGTACATCGAGTACACAGGTGCTAGCAGTAATAGTGCTTACTTGCCCAATTAAGGCTACGCAGTGTTTTTTTGCTTGTGCGAACTTACCTTGAGTCATAAATATATTGGCTAGCAATAAATGGCTATTACTATGTTTTGGCTCTCCAATCAAAACGTTGTTAGCAATATCAATAGCTTCGTCAAAAAGGTGCTCTTTTTGTAAAACGCGAGCATATAAGTAACCAATTTGAGATGAGGGTGTTTGTTTATATAGCTGGGCTAAACGGGTTTTAAGTAGCCCCTGTAAGCGCTCTGTTTGGCCGGCATATTGGCTGTTAGTGACTAATGTATTTATTTCGTCAACAGAGAGGGAAGCACTAAGCGTTGAATTACTTTTAGCAATAACTGCATCATCTTTTGGGGTAAAAAGCGCAGCGCTTAACGCAAGGGGTGTTAGGCATAAAGTAATAAATGCGACGGACTTAAAAATTGATAAATGCATTATAAATATCCTTTGAAAAAAGCCATCCATGGCCTGTCAGCTTAATTACTTGGTTAGTTACCGTTTGTTGAAATTAATCCATCAACATCGGTATCTGTGTTTGTAAACACCCGACCGTTAACAGTTAATGGCTCTGCATTTGGGGCTTGATTAAATGCATCGGTTGCAAATTGAGCAAAGTCGACCTGTAGTGCGTCAATTGTAATGTTTACTGTTGCAGTTACTTGCGAATTAACGCCATCACTTACACCAAACATAAAACTATCTGAACCTGTCACTTCTTTATTTGGTGTATAGGTAAAGTTACCATCGCTATTAAGGGTAACAGTTCCGAGAGTTGGCTCACTTGTTAATGAGTAAGTCAGTGAATCGCCATCATTGTCGGTTGCGCTAAGCATATCGGTAATGCTTACTTCAGTTTGTGTAGTTAGCATTGCATCACTTGCGGTAGGCGCTGTATTTACAACCGGTGTAGGTTGTTTTTTATCGTCATCGCTACTACATGCTCCCAATGTTAATGCACTGAGGAGAACACAAATATGGGTAGTTTTTAAATTACGCATTATTTTACTCCTTATTTAGAGCCAGCAAGCGGTGTTGCAAGGTATGGGAATGATGAATTCATCATTGTTGCATCAATAGGTGCGCCGTCTGTAAATGGCACTGTGCCTGTATTAGCATCCTCTGGTGCACAAAGTCCTAAATCAGTGTCTTCACCATTTACAGGAATAGGATGACATAAACGACCCATCACAACACGAAGTGCAATATCAACCACATCATCACCCGGGCGACGACCATTTGGGAAGCCGGCTAAATCATTACCCGCTACACCAAATGCAGATTGATCAGCTTGCGCTGTTGCTGCAATGTCTGTATTTAAACGTAGCATTTCTGAAGGTGTTACAGTTGCTTGTTGATTAACGCCTGCAAAACCCGTTAAAAATGCAGTGATTAAATCAGTACGCGGGAAGTTAGTGGGTGCCAGAGTTTCTAAGTTTGCGCCAAGAGTGGTATTAACAGCATCTTTAAACAAAATATTTAATAACTCTGGTAGTGATGGGTGAGATACATAATCTAAAAATTGTGCATCGTCTTTAGGGTGCGCAGTAGAAAATGTGTCTTTGTCTTTAATACCAATTACCAGCTCATTTACAAGCGGGCTACCTAGTCGTGAAACCTGAGTTAATGCACCACCGTTTACCGCATTATTAGCAAATTTAGCATTTGGGTTTAATACACGTGCTTGAGGTAAGCTTGCTGTTGTCCATGCACCAATTACTTTGTTACCTTCACCGACAATACAGCTTTTAGGTATTTCGATAGCGATTGATGTTACGTTTTTATCTGCAAGGTCGTCGTTATCGGCTGNCCGCCGTCACCAGCACCAGGGGCGCTATCGCCTTCTACAGGTACATAGTTAACTAAATCAAATGTTTTACCTAGGTTAACTACAAATGGGTCTTTACGTTGTCCTACAAAAACTTGTGCCATGCTTTCACAGTTAGGAATTGAAACCTGATACACAAATTGGTCAGCATAAGTTTGGTAATCGCTCATTGAGCCAAATGTTTTATTGCCCACATAATCAAGTGGTTTAGAAAATGTACTTGAGTTTGATGCTGTGTTGTTTAATACCGTTGTTTCGCCAGTACGCTGCGCGCCGCTAATCATGCTCATTGTGTATGATTCACTAAAATTTGCAGCGCTGTCATCACCGGCAGATACACCGCCTACGTTTTTAAGCGGTACAGACACGGTACGTTGATTACCTTCAGGTCCAACAGTTAATTGCACACCTTGGTTATCATTAGGAAGCATGCTTTTAAAGTTAAACGCAAATGTAATATCTTCAACAGCATCGCCGTCGTTATCTATATGAATGCTGTAGGTAGCATCTGGGTCCATTGCAAAGTAATTAGGACCGCCGTATGCATCTTGCAGCGGGATATAGTTAGCAATTAATGTTACAAAATCATCACGACCTTGCTCGTAACTATTAAATACATAAAAATCGGTTGAATCTAAAGTCGGGAAACGGCTTATATTTGGCGCTTCTCTGTGGCTTGATGCTTCACTTGGTGCACTTACAAACGTACTACATATTACTACTGCGAGTATTGATGGAGTTAAAGCTTTCATGACTTTGTCCTTTAGTTTTGATTGAAGTCATAGCTAATAACGGGGCAGGATTTAAATTGGATGCAAAAAAGTTAAATTATTTTTATTTTTTGTTAAAAATTTTAAAAGTAAGTTGGCTGCTTTGTGTAAGCAGCCAACTTTGGTCATTATTGTAGGGTTATAAAAGTACTAGCTCTGTGGTGTAAAGCACTTCAGTAGGAGAGCCATTTGNCCGCCAATAGGTTCTAAGCTTACGGCAAGCAACGCTATGTCGGTTGCTTTAAAACGGTTATCTTTTAATAATATTTTATTGCCTTGCTTGGGAAGTAAACCCAGTGAAATAGGTGCATCTTGCCCTTTTAAAATCATCCACAACTCATAATCTTTATTAGTTTGAGCAACCAATTGGCTACTGGCTTTAATTGAGAGTCCTTGCTCGTTAACATTAATAAACCACAATGATTGTTTATCTTGATTTTGAACCAAAGCAATTTGTTGAGTGTGCATAACATTGGTACTAGGTTGAATAACTAAAAAGGCTAAAACAATACACGCAGCAGTTGCCACAAAAGACCATGTACGCCAAATTGAAGGCTTGGTATGTATCACTGTTTTACTTGTTTGTGGCCTGTTTTCAATACGTTGTAGTATATTTACCCATACATCGTCACGTGGCGTTTGCGGCGTAATAGCACTCGCTAAGTTGTTTAGGTTTTGCTCCCATAGACTTGTTGCTTCACGTGCTTGATTTGAATTAAGCAACAGACGCTGAAAACGCTTACGGGCAAGCCCTCTAAGTGTGCCAAGCACATACTGCCCAGCAAGCGCGTCTAATAGTTCGGGTTTATTATAATTCATAATGTTAAACACCTTTGTAGCTGCATAAGCCCACGCCTGATCCAGCTTTTAACTGTACCTAATGGCGTTTCTATATGATCCACTAGCTCGCTATGACTCAGCCCCTTATAATAAGCTAAGTGAATAGCTTGTTTTTGTTGCGGCTCAAGCTGTTCGATACAATTAACCAGTTTCGTTTCTTCATCGTAATTAACGTCGATACTTTCATTTTCATTTTCATTTTCATATTCGTCATCGCCTAACGACTGCTCTTTTCGTACTTTGTGATAGCGCAGTGAGTCAAGACTTCTGTATCTAACTATACTTATCATCCAACTAATAACGGTGCCTTTAGAGGCGTTGTATTCAGATGCGTTATGCCAAATTTTTATAAAAGCATCTTGTAGTGCCTCTTCCGCATAAGCTCTGTTAGTGAGCATATTTAAACTAATAGCAAAAAGTTTGCCGCTAGTTTGTTGATATAAACTTGAGAAAGCATTTTTGTCTCCTTGTGCTGTTGCGCACAGAAGAGGGAGTAAATCATCGTTATCCATAGGGGTCCTGTTTTTCTTATTATCATTGAGTAAACGGTTGAGAGTGTGATTTGGATGCAAAAAATTTAATTGCTTTTTAGATTAGCTGCTTTATACGTTAGTACAAGCAATAACCGATCAGTGTTTGAAATTTAGACGTGTAAGTATAATTTATTCACATGTTTGTAAAAAATGCACAAAGAGCAGATTGCACTTAAATTTATTTTATTATTAACATTATATATCAATAGCTTATGATTTTAATTTGAATTTAAAATGCCATTTATATGGCGTGATATTTGCAAAAGAGTACATAAAGCCGTTTAAATTAAAATTAGAAAATCGGAATTATTTACACAAAGGAGAGACTATGTGGGCTGCAATTGGTTATTCACTTTTAGCATTACTACTTATTTTTATTGGTTGGGAAGTAAACTCTGTTTACTTTGCTATTGTTTTTTATTGGACTGCGCTGTCACTTTTATTAGTGAGTACCGCATATATTTTTAATACAGCAAAAATATTTAGAAAACGTGAAAATGGGGTGATCCCATTTTATATACGGTGGGCGTTTGTGCCATTTTTATTTGGTGTGCAAATTTATAATGCCTGGTCACGTAAGCACGATAAAGTGCCGCCAATTCAAAAAATAAATGAGAACCTATTTTTAGCTTGCCGATTATTTCCCTCAGACATAGACACATTAAAAGATAACGGAATTACTGCAATTTTAGACGTTACGTGTGAATTCGACGGACTCGAGTGGAGTTCAACACAAGAGAATATTAATTACTTAAACATTCCGGTGCTCGATCATAGTATTCCTACCCATTCTCAGTTAAATCAGGCTATTAATTGGATACATCATCATATTAAAGAAAACCATCGCGTAGTTGTACATTGTGCTTTAGGCCGTGGGCGGTCTGTTTTTGTAATGGCGGCTTATTTATTGAGTCAAAACAAAAATGCAGATGTACATGAAGTACTTGCACAAATAAAGGAAACCCGCGAAACCGCAAACTTAAATAAGCATCAGCTTCGTCATTTAGCTAAGCGTCATAAAAAAGGCGAGCTGCTGATTAAAAACAAAGCAGTTTTAATTGCAAATCCAGTATCTGGTACACGGTTGTGGCAAGAAAAAGAGCATTTAATTGTTGCGCGGTTATCGGCCTATTACGATTTAACAGTATTGACTACTTCACAAGACGTAAACGGTATTGAGCTTGCTAAACAAGCAATTGCGCAAAAGCCGGACATTATAATAGCGTGTGGAGGCGATGGTACAGTGGCCGAAGTTGCAAGCGTACTTGTAAATACACAATGTAAGCTAGGTATTATACCAATGGGGACTGCAAACGCACTTGCGCATGTATTGATGGGGATTAGCTCTAAATTTATTCCTGTTGAACAAGCCTGTGATTTAATAATTGATGGTCAAACAAGCACAATAGATACCGCTTATTGTAATAATGAATTAGTACTTTTATTAGCGGGCATTGGTTTTGAGCAATCAATGATTGAAAAAGCAGATAGAGAGTCGAAAAATAAATCGGGGCAACTTGCCTACTTAAATGGTTTTTTTGAAGCATTTGGCGAGCAAAAATCACAGCTACTTAGTGTAAAACTCGATGATAATGAGCCGAAAGAAATATGTACAAATAGCTTTATTGTGGCTAATGCTGCGCCTTTTACAACGTTATTGGCTCAAGGTGGTGGGCAGCCAGATCATAGTGACGGGCTTCTTGATGTAAATTGGCTAACACCAAATAATGAAAATTCTACGACAATATTGAGTATTGCAGAACTGATGTTTAGCAGTTTAACGCAAACACATTTAGCTATAAATTCGCATCATACAAATGCTAAAAGAGTCGAGGTGACAGGCGAAGGAGAGCTTAAGTACGTACTTGACGGTGAAGTTAAAACTGCTCACAAACTCGTTATTACTATTGAGCCGGCCTCATTAAATGTGATTTGCAAAGAGCAATAAATCGCGCTACTTACAATCAAAAAAGGAGCTGAATTAGCTCCTTTTTTACATCATTTTTTAATTGATGGCCAAACAAACCCTGTTGTATCCGGCGCTTGAGAAGATGTTTCTCTCGGCGCACTTTTTGGTCTACGAATAGGTTTGTTATTTATAGTGTGAATATAAAGTGCTTCCACTTTATCGCGAGCCCAAGGCGTTTTACGCAAAAACTTTAAACTCGATTTAATGCTCGGTTGATCAGTAAAGCATTTGATTTTTACTTGCTCGCCAAGTGTTCTCCAGCCAAGTCGCTGTTCTAACTCAACAAGTATTTGTTCTAACGTTACCCCATGTAAAGGGTTTTTAGGTTGATTATCCATAGCCATACTACTTATTTAAACTGCGTGCATTGTAGCTCAAATCAGCTTTTAGCGCTAATTCACAGTGATTGTTTTAGGAGCTGTTGGGTAAATAGCATTACCTTGTTTATCTATTTTAAGCCAAATGAGTTGGCTGTTACTGTGCTGGGGTGTTTTAGCACCGCACAAAAGTGTAAATGAGTGAATTTGTATTAATGCGCCTTCGCTATAGCGTTTGTTGTCGTACCAACAGTTTGATTCTTCATTTACAAACTGGTTTGCATCAATAATTGAATGGGTTTTAAGGGTTGTTGCTTCACTAAGTATTGAATACGATAAGCTGCTAAAACAAAAGCATAGAATTAAAAAGTTACGCATTAGAGGCCTTTAAATAGGGAGGGTTAAAAATAATACATTAAGCTAAAAAACGTGCTAGTGTAAAGTACACAAAGTGATTTTAATTATAAACTTAGTTACTCACAGAACAACTTGGATTCAAATAAAAAGGTGCACACAATGCAATTTAATCAAACAATGATCGAAGAATTCACACTATTAGCAAAGTTTCCTCGCGACAGTAAAATGCAGGGTATTAAATTACACTCAGACGCAGAGCCAAGCTTACTTAGTGCAGCGCAACGCTTATTTGAAAAAGGGATTATAGATAGCCCAGATGGCGGGTATTTAACTGATCTGGGCTTAGATTTAATTGAGCACATTACGGTTATTCATAGTGCGCTACAAAGTTAGTTTTAAATTAGCTTAATTTGCATCGGGTTGATTTTGCGGTGCAGCATCATTAAATGCAGCTAATTTATTACAGTGTTCGTAAATAGCTGCAATTTTTGGATAAGCGCTCATATCTACGTTAAAACGAATTGCATTAAATACTTGCGGCACTAAACAAATGTCAGCAAGTGTTGGTTGATTACCAAAACAGTAGTCATCACTTTCGTTTAGCATCAGTTCTATTTTTTCAAAACCAACTTCTATCCAATGTCGATACCACTTATTTTTAGCCTCGTCATCAACACCTAATTCGTTAGATAAATATTTCAGCACGCGTAAATTATTAACAGGATGAATATCGCAGGCAATGGCAAAGCTTAAATTTCTTATTTGTGCTTTTTGCCACGCAGTCCCCGTAATTAATGGCGATTGCGGATAAGTTTCATCAAGCCATTCCAGTATTGCAAGCGATTGTGCTAAAACACCATTATCAGTTTCAAGTGCAGGTAGTAACCCTTGCGGATTAGTGGCTAAGTATTCCTGCCCAAGCTGCTCCGATTTTAAAAGGTTAACAATAGCAAGTTCATGATCGATTGCTTTTAAGTTAAGCGCTATACGCACCCTATAGGCCGCTGATGAGCGAAAGTAGCTGTATAATTTCATAATTAATCCTGTGAACCTGTAAATTGTTTTTTAATAGTACGCCAGCAATCGGTGTAGTTTGGTTGGCGTTCTTTACCTTCTAATGCATATTTTGTCGGTGAAATTATATAGCGCGACTCAAACATAAAGGCCAATGTGTTTTCGTATTTTTGTGGTGTAAGCTCAGCGTTTGAGGCTTTTTCAAATACGTCTGCTTCAGGTCCATGTGGCGACATACAATTGTGTAAACTTGCACCACCAGGTACAAAACCATGCTCTTTTGCATCATACACACCTTCAATCAAGCCCATAAATTCACTCATAATATTGCGGTGATAATAAGGCGGGCGAAATGTATTTTCGGCTACCATCCAACGCGGTGGAAATATCACAAAATCGACATTTGCCATACCCTCAGTAGCAGAAGGAGAGGTTAGCACAGTGAATATAGACGGGTCGGGGTGATCAAAGCTCACTGTATTCATTACATTAAAACGCGATAAGTCGTATTTGTAGGGTGAGCTATTACCCGTCCATGCAACTACATCAAAAGGAGAGTGCTTTATTTCACAGCTAAATAAATTACCGTTAAATTTAGAAACAAGCTCAAAGTCACCTTCTTTATCTTCAAATGCAGCAACGGGGTATTGAAAGTCTCTGTCGTTGGCATAACCGTTTGCACCAACAGGTCCTCGCTCTGCAAGCTCTAACGCATGGCCATAATTTTCACAAATATAACCACGGGCTGTATCATCAATTAAATCAACAGCGAACTTAATTCCTCTGGGAATCACAGCAATTTCACCTGGTTTAATGCTTAACTTACCGCACTCGGTGTGAATTAATAACTCACCTTGCTGAGGGACAAACAACATTTCGCCATCGGCATTGCAAAAGTAACGCCCTTGCATTGACCGATTAGCGACATATACATGAATGCCAATACCAGATTGCCCATTGGCACTGCCATTAGCTGCCATAGTTACCAAGCCATCAATAAAATCAGTCGGCTGTGAAGGTATATCAATAGGATTCCAACGTAGCATTGTTGGTGGTGTTACGGCTTCAGTGATTGGGGCTGTTCTTATTAGGCCGTTATCAATTGCTTGGTAATCACCTTGCACTACCGAAGGACGAAGGCGGTAAAACCAAGTGCGGCGATTTGAAGCGCGAGGAGCCGTAAATGCAGTCGAACTAAATTGCTCGGTGTATAAATCGTATTTAACCTTTTGTGGGCTAAATTGTCCTATCGGCAATGCACCGGGTAGCGCTTGTGTTTCAAATTCATTACCAAAACCTGTCATATAACTTAATTGTGTCGCCATTACTGACTCCTGTGAGAGGGGGTTGGTTTAATATTATTATTATTTCAGTTAAGATACTCTCAAGTGAGACTAATATCAAATGTGCAACTACGCACCTGTGTAAATATTAATGAACACCAAAGTAAGCCTTATAAAGCTGGGATAACCAAAAATGAAAATTGATTTAGCAACGTTTTTACCTTATCAATTAACGAATGTAGCAACACGTGTAAGTAACGACTTTGCCGAGGTTTATCAAACTAAGTACGGTTTAAATATTCCCCAGTGGCGAATACTTGCTAATTTAGCGCAGTATGGCCAAAGCAACGCAAAGGATTTATGCACGCAAGCAAATATGGACAAGTCGACTGTTTCACGCGCGGTAAAAGTTTTAATAGATAAAAGTTTAGTGAGAAGTGAGCTAAATAAGCAAGACAAACGCGCAGCATTACTTGTGCTGAGTAAAGCAGGTCAAAGCTTATATGAAAATATAGCGCCCGATGCACTGAATTGGGAAAAACAATTACTGAGCACTTTAACCAACGAAGAATACGAAGTGCTAGTGAGTATTTTTGAAAAGTTAAATAACAAATTAAAGGCATAAAAAAGCCCACCAAAGTGGGCTTTTAAAAGATGTTTTAGGTTACAGTTCTAAATTAGAAAGTGTAACGAACACCTATACGCATTTGCCATACAGATGCATCTGATTGCACTGATGTATTTGCATTATTTGCATTAAATTCAGAGTAAACGTAGCGGCCTTGATCATCAATTGACGTTTTGATCATGCTAGCGCCTACGAAAGGACCTTTTTTAAGTACGCCCCAATCATCGTTTAACAGGTTTGTAAGGTTATCAATTACGAAGAATGCTTCACCTTTGTGACCTTCCATAAAACCAGGAAGCTCTTGTGTCATTTTAAAGTTAAACTTAACAAACCAATCTGAGTTTTCAGCGTTACGGCTAGTAGTTTGACCACGCTCTAAACCATTTGATGCAATAAATTCATTGAATTCATTGATATCAGCAGCACTCATGTCGTAAACAACGTTAGGATCGTTTTCAAGTGGAACGTAAAGTAGTTGGCGGTTACCATTCCAGTTTACATCGCCCCATACATTTTCGTCACTGCCATCAAATGTGTAGCTGTATGGTAAGCCTTTATATGCTTCACCGAATAGATTAAAGCGAGTAGCAAACCCATCAACAAACTCATGGCTATAACCAAGAGTCATAGTAAAGCGATGTGGAATTTCGTAATCAGATGAAGCAACCCCCGGGTTACCTGGATCTGTTAGGGCAATGTTACCGTAGTTTGAACCAGCTACAGAGCTTGTCATTGGGTTAACATCATCAGAATCTGTGTATGCATAACCAAAGTTAACGCTTACACCATTATCAAACATCTTGCTAACCGCTAATGAGATAACAGATGAATCACCGCTATCACCACTTACATTTGTTAGTAAGTATTCGTTTTCACGACCTTCAATTGATTCGTAAATAGGGCGGCCATCAAATGTAGTTTCGCCAGAATCTTGAAGTGCGATGTCACGCATTAACGCAGCGTCATTCTTCTTCGAATATAAGTAATCAAGAGAGATTACGTACTCGTTTTCAGTTGTGTACGTTGCACCAAGTGAGTATTTCCACTCTGATGGGATTTCAAAGTCTGGGTCAACAGCGTTTGCTTGTGAATCGCCTGAGCCGATTACAGTGTCAGCTACTGCATCAAATTGAGACTGAGGTACTTCAAATCCTGGAGTACCATTATTTACATTAGGTGTTGCGAACAAGTCGATAGAACCAAACTGGTTTGCACTAATGTTAGTAATGCCGTCGTTTGAGTAAGAGTTAGATAACCAAACGTTAGGGTTACCGCCTGAGAACAAGCCAACACCTGCACGTACTTCAAGTGCATCTGTAGCGTACCATTGGAAGCCTACACGAGGTTGAATTAAATCAATACCATCAAATGTACTTTGGTTACTGTAGCCATAGCGATCAGTAAAGTTTTGATTTAAGTTAGGTACATCATCACTGGTGTATTTATCGTAACGTAAACCAAACGTAATATTTGCGTCTAAGTCAGTAAACGAATACTCGTCTTGCACGTAAAATGTATGCTGAGCGTACGAAAAACTCGCAGCAGCATCGTTTGGATCATTTGTAGCAGCAGCATTGTTGTAGTAAACAGCACTTGCAATACCATTTTCAAAATCATCAACATTGTTGAAACGGTATTCACCTTCAGTATGCTGAACGAATAAGTTAAATACATCTAACTCTTCAAACTCGTAACCAGCAGTAATTGTGTGCTGATCAAGGTAGTAAGTACCTGCAACTTTAAATGTAGTTGTATCGTAGTCTAAGTCATTAGATTGACGTGAGTCATCTGGACCAATATAAACTGTACCACCATCTTCGGTACGAATTTGCATTTCACCAAAGCTGCTTGCTGCATCTAGTGATTGTACTGTTGCATCTAGCTCAGACTTACCAATACGAACTTCAGTAGAGAAGTCATCTGACCAATCAGAGTAAACAGATGCAATGATTGAAGTGAATTCTGCACTTTGGTCATAAAAGTGATTAGATAGTGATACACGGCTAGAACCAGTATCAGACTGTGAAACAGTATTACCATCGTTGTAGTTATAGATTAAGTTTGCACGGTGATCTTCGTTGATGTTCCAATCTAGTTTAACTAAGATTTTTTCATCTTCAACAGGCATACTTGAAGGCATTCCGCCTACATCGTAACCATATACAGTTTGAGCAACGCTTGTGATACGCGAGATATCATCAGCAGTTACGCTGCCGCTGCTTAAACCATCGTAGTTAAACTGTTGAACACCTTCAAGTTTTTCATATGAAGTAAATAAAAATAGTTTATCTTCAATTAGTGGAAGACCTACGTTGAAGCCGTAACGTTTTTCGGTGTAATTACCGTTATCAACGTCATCACCTTCAATTTTATCACCCTTGAAAGAGTCACTAGTGTAATCGTAGAAAACAGCGCCATGAACATCATTGCCACCAGACTTGGTTACTGCGTTGATGTTACACGATGTAAAACCACCGTATTGAACGTCAAACGGTGCAAGTTCAGCTGAAACTTGTTCAATTGAATCAAAAGAGAAAGGGGCGCGAATAGTAGGGTAACCATTTGAACTTAAGCCGAAGTTATCGTTCATACGAACGCCGTCTAGCGTTAAGCTATTGTAGCGAGGGTTACCACCACCACAGTTAATTGAACCACGGCTATCATCAATTGTGATACGCGGGTCGATACGAATAATGTCTTTTAAATCACGGTTAATAGCTGGTGTATTTTCAAGATCAGTTAGCGTAAATGTAGACGCCGGACCAGTACCACCAGACATAGAGCTAATTGGCGCGCCAGAAACTACAATTTGTTCCATGCTTGATTGTGACTCAAGAGAAACGTTTACTGGGTAATCGTTACCAATATTAAGAATAATGTTATTGAATTCTTGGTCTGCATATACATCTGAATCAACAACTACTTTATAAGGACCGCCAACTCGCAGGCCTTTAGCTGTGAAATAACCAGCGTCATTTACTTCAGTTGTTTTTACTGATCCAGAAGGTACGTGTAATATTGTTACTTTAGTGCCGGCTGCTGGGTTGCCGTTAGGCCCCATTACTTGACCTTTAATTGCAGAGGTCGTTTCGTTAGCCATTGCAGCGCCACTTACACCAACACATGCTGCAATAGCAAGTGAAAGAGCTGTTTTGCGTAATTGAGTTTTCATTTAATTTTCCCGTGTAGTTATTAATTAAATTTTTATATTTTTATTTTAAAATTTTGCAAAATAAACAGTTGAAGTTCATTTATTCAAAATCCGTTACTAGTGTACCTTATTTATTCGTTACAAATAAAATACAACTGCAATATATTTTTAATAAATAGTACTATTTTTGTCTATTTGAGTGTTTTTTTGAGCAATAACTCTATATCGGGGTATATATTACGTGGGCTTTATGACAAACATGTGAAATTGGGGTGTGAAAAACAAAAAACCCATTACAATTTTGCAATGGGTTTTGTTAACAAATAACTTAATGTGTTATTACTTACCTATTAAGACTTAAAACTTGTAGCTAATACCAACTTTAGCCTGCCAAGCTGATGACGATGAACTGATTTGCGAGTAATTACGCACATCCGCACCACCAAAGCTGTTGTCTATTTTATATCTACCTTGGTCATCAAGACCACCAAAGTCATAAATAGTTTGGTTAGAGTAACCTAAGCGTTTTTCTACACCCCAATCGCTGTTTAGAAGGTTTGCGAAATTATCAATCATTAGATAAACCTCACCAGTGTGACCTTCAGCAAAGCCAGGTATTTCTTGCTTAATGCTAACGTCCATTGTAGTAACCCAAGGTTGCGTTGCTGTATTTTTACCTAAAATCCCACCACGTTGAGATATACCAGCACGCTCTAATAACGGTTCTAACTCAGCCCAAGTCATTTTAGAATCAGCCCAATTTACATTCGGATCATCAGCACCTGTAGGGATATAAGGTAAGTAAGCACCATTAGTGAATAAAGAGCTAGTATCACCTAAGTCTTCATCTTTATACATATTCATTGTGTAACTAAATGGGCGACCTGAACGACGTTCAAAATAAACATTGAACTTGGTTGCATATCCTTCAAAAAATTCAGTGTTATACGCTAAGTTAATTTTAAAGCTGTGCTCAACTTCGTAAAAGCCACGTGCTGCAATATCTTCATTACGATTTACTGTAATATTGTGCTTATAGTTACCTTCTGCCTGAGAAGCTGAACCTGCTGATGATTCTGTAACATCTTGGTGAGCATAGCTTGCAGATACAAACAGGCCATTGTCCCATTGTTTAGCAATACCCGTTGAAATAATAATTGAACGACCATCATCCGATGAATTAGTCATTTCTATGTCAACATTATCGCCACTGTAAATACTTTGATTGATAACACGTTCGCCGTCCGCAGCTAAGCCTACTGGGTTAATAGACGAATTATGCCATACCGCTTCATTCTCTTTTTTATGGTAAGCAATTTCTGCTTGCCATTTAAAGCCATCACCTAATAGTTCAGAATCAAACTCATATTCAAAACCTATTTGGGTGCGAATGCTTGAAGGCAATTTAAAATCAGGGTCGATATACGCAACGCTACCAGCACCTTGCTCTAATGTATTTTTTATTTCATCAGGAACCTGAGTAATATCAGCTGTGTTATTTGCATAGTAATCATTAATTACATCGTTTTGTGCTGATACTAAAGTAATGCCATCACTTTGGAATGAATTGTTATACCAAACATTTGGAATGCCGCCTTGGAAACGACCAATACCACCATTAATAGTAAGCGCTTCTGTTACGTAGTACTTAAAGCCAACACGAGGAAGTATAATGTCTAGGCCATCAAGATTTTCTTGGTTAGTAAAGCCATACGTATTAGCAAAGTTTTCATTTAGAGTTGGTTTATCATCAGATGATAAGCGCTCATAACGAACACCTGCTGTAACTTCTAAATCATCACCTACATAAAAAGTATCTTCTATGTAAAGCGCTAGCTGGTTACGTCTTACATCATATGCTGTATCAGCTGAATCATTAGTGTAAGCATTTTGATAAGAGAAATCATAAGAACCAATTTCACGGTTTTCAAAATTTTCTAAGCTATCAAATTTCCACGTTCCAAGAGAGTTTTGAGCAAACAAGTTATATAAACGAAGTGACTCGTACTGAGCTCCAAAGTTTATTTCATGCTCATCCATTAAATACGTAGCGTCTAACGTAAAAGTTAGGTTTTGTGTTTCTGAACGGTTTGCATGGCGGTATTGATCTGTACCAAAGTTGTAAGAAGGACCATTTCGACCGTCTTCCTCAACAGTAATGCTTCCTAAGTTAGAGCGAGTTGCGCTATCAGAGGTCACATCTTTATACGACACACCAATTTCTGTTGAAAAGTTTTCAGTCCAATCAGAGTAAAGTTTAGATGAAAAGTTATTAAACTTAGTTACGTATGCATAAGTGCTTGAAACTAAGGCTATATTATCACCGCCAGTGCTAGAGTTACGCTCATCTTGGTCGTCTTGCCATTGATAAGTGAAATCTAAACGGTGGTCATCACTTGCGTTCCAACTTAATTTAACAAGCAAGTTTTTGTTTGTATCTTCTGGCGCACCGGCTAATGAATCAGTTAAGCCGTATTCATTATTTAAGATAGAAATGAAACGATTATAGTTAGCTTCAGAAGTATTAAATTCATTTGAAGCACCAGAACCGTCAAAGCCGTAATCTAGATCTAATTCACTTGACCATTCTGCATAGTTAACAAAGTAAAACAGTTCATCTTCAATAATCGCTCCACCGACATTAAAACCAAATCTTTCTTCAGTTTTAATCGGCTCTACTTTATTTGTAGAGTAAGTTTTATGACCTAGCTCATCAAGATCGTCTTCTTGTACAATATTATCAACATCGCCAGCTATCTCAGGAGTAGATATTTCATAAAAGCCAGAGAATTTAAACTCATTCGTACCAGACTTTGTTACTGCGTTAATAGTACCGCCACCAAAGTTACCTTTAGAAGCTGAGAAAGGAGATACATCAACAGAAACTTGTTCAATAGCGTCAAGTGCTACAGGAGGCTGAGAAGTAGGGTAGCCACCAAAGTTCAAGCCAAAGTCATCATTTTGACCAATACCGTCAACTGTTAAACCGTTGGTACGAGGGTTACTACCTGCAAACGTTAGCTCGCCATTGCCATTAATACTGGCAAGTGGGTTTAAGCGCGCAATATCTTTAATGTCGCGATTAAAGCTTGGCATATTTTCAATAGTATCAGAGCCAAATGTACTGCTAGAGCCACCTGATTGTTGAACAATCTTATAACCAGACACTTCAATCTTTTCGATGTTTAGCGGAGCAAGCTGCGAGCTTAAACGGTAAGTTTCACCAAGGTTCAAGTATATATTTTCAACAGTGGTATCGTTAAACGTATCAGAATCAATGATAACCATGTAAGGACCACCTACACGTAAACCATTAGCGATAAACGTACCACTTTCGTTTGTAGTTAGTTCGCTAATAGTTCCCGTTGGTTGGTGAATTACTTTGATTTTAACGTTTGCAGCACTGCCACCTGAAGGCGTTGTAATTTTACCACGCATTGCAGATGAAGTATCAGCAGCCATTGCGCTTGTAGAAACACCTAGAGCTAAAATTACCGCTCCAGTTAATTTCGAAAGGCGAAGCTTAGTCATAATGTTGATTTCCCGTGTGTAGGTTATATAAATTTAATACAGTTTATTTGTCAGTCGTCATTTTCAGTGCCGTTTCTAACTCTTTTGCAGAAGGGTCAAATAGGGCATTTAGTAATCCAGCTAATCGAATACCCGCTTGTTGTAAGCGCGTCTTTATAATTGGAGTATTGTTATATATGTAGCTATAACCAATTTCGTTGTTGGTATATTTATAAATTTTTGTGGCTAAATTATGAGATTCTTCAACCCATGTCATAGGTGAGCTTTGTAAATACTCAGCAATTAACTCGCTGTTATTTGTATCAATAAATTGTGCGTACTCAGTAAACGATAAATTCTCGTTCTCAACTAACTTTGTATCCCAAAGGCTGTGAAGATTTGTTTCTTCGTTAAAAAATGAAACCTTAATACGGTTGCCACCTCTATCTTCACTTCGACCAGCATGAAATGGTTGGTGACTATCGCCCACCAAATGTACTAAAAAACGTAAACTGAACTGTTTAGCATCTAAGGTGCTATTTTTATCAGTGAGCGTTTGCATTGAATAGTGAATGCCTTCTAGGATATTACTTACAGATTCTTTGTTTTTAGTGTGATCGTGATTGAAGCTGAAAGATTTTCCTGGTGCTGCATTAATATAATGCCAACGAGATGATTGCTTTTGCCAAAACTCGCCAGGGGCAGAGCGCATTTCATCAGGCCACGTTGATATTTGTGCAAGTGATTCACCATCAAGGTAGGGTTGTATTGCCGCTTTAGTTGTTTCGCTTATATGAGATTCTGCAATCTTACCTACAATGCGGTGGCCATTTTGACCCCAAGCATGTGAGTCAGTGCTTGTAAATATTGCACTAATCAAAAGCGCAGAAGATATCGAGTACTTTATATTGCTATGCATTAGAACTTCCTTAATGAATATTTCATGGCGTTGCTACAGGCTAATGCGGTCAATTGTCCTTACTTTTGGTGTTGATAGGAAGGACTCATTAAAATTCATAGTTTCTTATTCACATTACTTTTAAATCAATGGTTTATGTTTAACAGGTAAAATTACTTGTTGTAATAAGTAAGCGAAATTGTTCAAATGCACTATATAGTCTATTTTTGAGTGGCATTGCTTTGAATTTTAAAAATATCGTGTTGCACAAAATGTTAATTGTTACATTTTTGTTTCTATTGTTGGTCGTTACGTGGGTTTGCGGTCAAGTTAGTGTATACAATGATGAATTACACTTTCCAGTTATGATCGAAACCTCAACAGAGTGTCAAACAACTGCAACAAGTAACAAAGGCCAATTAATTGTTTTTACGCAATCAAAAAAAATAGCTAAGTTATTAACACAAAAGTTATGCTCTGATAACGTGGTGGCTAAGCAATATGGCTCTGTAAAAGGGTATTGGGGGTATAGAACGGCAGACAGCTTTGAGTTTGTGGGTAAAGGAATTGCTGACTTAATTTTGGCTAAAAACAATATTATGGTAGCCTTTAAAGCAGAGTCGACATATAACTACCAGCCCGTTGTTGGTTTTTCTGACTACACGGCTTTTTTTATATCTTCTAAAGAAAAACCTCGAGTCACTAAACAATACTTTTTAGATAAGCGCATAGGTTTGCTTGATTATCCGACCAGCCGATCAGGGCATATTTTACCAAAGCAAACGTTTAAAGAGTTGGATATTAATTTAGCCAATTTGAAAATCACTTATGCTAGCTCTCATAACGAATTACGTGATTTACTCGCTAATGGAAAAGTAGATATTATTGCTTCGTTTTGGAAAGAGAGCGACGAAAAACGTTTTTCAAAAAACTATATTACGCCATTGAGTAATAATATTTCTGGAACAAGATGGTATTTAAAAATGCAGCAAAACAACACTGATTTATTATGCGCAGTGCAGGAAAATTTGCTTGATATGTCTAAAGATCAAAGTTTGCATTACTATCAAAACGTCCAGCCATTTTGGCGCTGTGGCGCCAGCTTAGTAGGCTTAAAAGAGGAGGCTGGTGATGAGTAAGTATAAGCAATTACTTGTTATTATAAGTTTGTTTTTTATTTTGTCGTCTGTCTTTTATATTTCTGTAACTCAAAAAAGCCAGCAAGTAGCTAAACAAAAAATTACGCAGATAGAAAGGCAAATAGCACTCGACTTACCCTTACTCGATTTATCGAATGAGCTGCTAAAGCATTCAGGTAATAAAGATGCAGTTAACAGCTACATTAAAACTTTAAACAGCTACATTAATTCGAACGAGCTCAAAGTTGTTGCTATTGCACCAAAAAACGAGATGGTAACACCTGTAAACTCACACCAAATAATACGTAGTTTGAGCACTAGTAATGGGTTCGTATTAGTTGTATTTAACGTCCAACAAACCCACTTTACATTGAGTCATTTTATTTACTATTTTATATTTTTAGTATTAAGTGTGTTGATTAGTTTTTGGATGAAATTTGCGTTTATTAAACAGAGCAATAAGCAGTTTAATAATGCACAGCATCAATCAATTGTAGAGCCTACGCCGTTGATACTTATTGTTGACCTTAATGATAAAACATTATCAAGTAGTTGTAATACAGAACAAAAAATGTGTTTAGCCAATAAGCCATTGTGCTTTTATTTAGCACTTGTAGAGTATTGTACAAATAACGATGATGTAGCGCTTAGTCATAATAAAGATGTGCCAGAGGAGCTGCTAGAGCTTGCTAACAAGTATTTTTATAGGTTGGTCGAACTCGGCCATACAGTTAGAAAAAGGCCTAACTTTAATAATAGCCTAGAAAAAACCCTGAGCGAAGTACGTGCTGCATTAGATGAAGTACTCAGCGAGTATCCCGAAGAAAAAGAGTTATATTATCCACCTAAAGCATACGGGGAGGGTTCTCGCTCTCGTCTGCATAGTTATGGGCTGGCAAATATTAAAAAGGGCAGTATTGAAATAATAGGAAAGTAACAAGGTTACTTTCCTATTATTAGAGGCTATTTAGGAGTAAATTCAGCCGTTTTAAGAGGGCTGTTTTTTGATATAAAATCTTGAAGTGCTTGGGCATCTGTTTCGTCTGTACTAACAAAGCCTTTTTTATTTGTAAGCGCAGGATAGCCATCACCGCCTGATGCGTTATAGCTATTTAAGCTCATACGGTAAGTTTTATTTTTGTTCAAAGGTTGGCCGTTAATAACAACATTAACTAACTGATTATTTTTACGCTCAAACGATAGTTTATGGTATTGCAAATAAGCGCCAGCATCCGGTGGGAAGCTCGTTACTGTATTTAAATAGTCCCATAAATCACTGCCTTGCCAATCCATGTAAGTAATACGATTTTTAAAAGGATGTACTTTTAAAATATCTTTATAGCTCACTTCACCAGCCTCTATTGAGCTGCGAATACCACCACCACTTATTAGTCCAAAGTCTGCACCCACTACATCCATTTGAGCTTGAATAATTACGCGTGCAAGATTTGTTTGTTGGTAGCGAACTTTGTTTCTGTCACCTTCTAAGCGAGCATCTACTTCACCAATGGTACCTTCAATTTGTTTAGCGCCTTTAGCTTGATATACCGCTAAATAAGATTCAAGTTTTGAGTCTGGTTTAATGTACTCGTTTGCTAACACTTCTTTAGTTGAGCCATCAGCTTGTACTTTATCTACATACAAATTAACTGGCATCAGTTTGTAGTCTAGTAACGTTAATTTTCCGTCTTCAAGCTTAAACTCAGCTTTACCAACATACTTACCCCATTCATGGGCTTGCATAATGTAAGTACCGTTTTGCTGGTCTGGTTTACAGGCAAGGCCAGGTTTAAAGTTATCATCATTTACATTTGTATCACTCATACACACAGGTTCTTGTGAGTGACCGCCAATGATCATATCAAGCGTGTTTGCAGGAAGTGAGCGAGCAAGTGTTACATCACCGGGTGCGTTAATACCAAAGCTAGCATCAACATAATGACCCATATGAGTCAGGGCGATTGTAATGTCAGGGTTGTACTTAGCTTTTATTTCTTTAGCTAGTTTTGCTGTAACGTCAACAGGATCTTTAAACTCTAAGTGCCCAATATATTGAGGATTACCAATTTTAGCTGTGTCGGTTGTTGTTAAACCAATAACAGCAATAGTTAATCCATTCTTTTTGAATATTTTATAGCTATCAAACGCGTGTTCGCCTGACTCTTTTTCAAATATATTGGCTGATAGAAAAGGGAAATTTACCCATTTTTGCTGTTGCTTCAATACATCAATAGGGTTGTCGAATTCGTGATTGCCCAATGCCATTGCATCGTAACCAATCAGCGACATACCTTTAAAGTCAGGCTCTGCTTTTTGTAAGTCTGACTCAGGAATACCTGTATTTATATCACCACCAGAGAGTAGTAATACTGCATGACCTTGCTTTTGAGCTTTATTGCGTAAAGAGTCAATTAACGTTTTGCGAGCGGCCATACCGTATTCGCCTTTTTCGTTTTGCCAAAAACGCCCGTGGTTATCATTAGTATGAAGAACAGTTAAATATTTAGTCGGGGTAGCGCTAAACACGGATTCAGGAGCAGGAGATGTGCATCCGAGTACACTAAAAATAACCGAAAATAAAATAATTATACGCATAAAATACCTATGGATTAAGGTCTACTTAATTTATCAGGCAGCTAGTTTAAACTAGTTCTATGCTAAAAAAACGTACTTATTTACATTTTATTTGGAAGGGGCTGTTAATTGGTTTGTGGCAGCACGTTCACGACGCTTCAACTCCGTATTCGCGTACTCTCGCTTATGGTGATTAGTACCTATCATCCAGGTTAAAAAGCTTGCTGGCAGTTTTGTATAGCGTTCGCCTTTGTGTAAACCAAAGTCGCAAATTGCATGTTTAGTGTGTGGCATTATAAGATCCTGTTGTTTTGTGTTTTTTAAAGGTAACAAAAAGTAGCCACACTCTTAAGATGATTTAATTTTAAATAATTAGATTTATATATCTAAAAAGAATATAAGTAATGATATATGTAATTAATTTGTTATCAACACGGTCTAATTTGTATCAACTCGCACTTTAGAATCGATTTTAATCGCCTATGGTATTAATGTGTTAACGCATTAACAATTATCTAAAAATATAACAACAGGAATACAACATGAAAAAACTTTTACTTGGCTCAGTACTCGCCGCAGCAAGCTTTACAAGTACTGCCACTATTGTCGAAATGAACACGAGCCAAGGTGTCATAGAAATTAACTTGTTTGATCAACAAACACCTAAAACAGTTGCAAATTTTTTAAGTTACGTTCAAGACGATTCATATAACGAAACAGTAATTCACCGCTCTGTTAGTAACTTTGTTATTCAAGGGGGGGGATTTACATTTTCTGACTCGCTAGATGCGATTACCACAAAACCTGCTGTAGAAAATGAACCCGTTTTTTCTAATGTTAAGGGCACCATTGCGATGGCTAAACTATCGGGTGATGCTAATAGCGCAACAAGCCAGTGGTTTTTTAATATTACAGACAATAGTGCAGCACTTGATACGCAAAACGGTGGCTTTACTGTGTTTGGACAAATTACTGCAGCAAGCCAATCAACGTTAGATAAAATTGCAGCATTAGTACACTGTGGTGAAACACCCGTTGTTGGTTTTACTGCTGAACAATGTGCAAGTACTGATGTAACAATTAGCAATGCTAATTTAGTGACTATTCAAAATGTGGCGATAATGGATGATGATCCTAATTCAGCCGCAGGTCTTACTGTTACTGAAAATACGCTAATTGATTCTAACTCATCAACAGATTCAGGTAGCAGTTCTGGCGGCGGGTTAATTTGGCTGTTAGGTGCTTTTTTACTTGCGGTACCTCGTTTAAAACGTGCTAAATAATTAAAATTAACGGTAATGTGGATGGCGTAAACCAGCCGCCCACATTATTATTAAACTTTGCTGTTTAAAGTAATACTCGCCAAACCATCGCAAGCCAAATTGAAAACACACAAGCACAACCTAGTAAAAACACTTTAAAACGTGCTCGTACGTTATTTTCACCTAAATGAATAACACTATGCACAATACGTGTTGCTACAAATAAACAGGCCAGTATAGCCACAAGTGTACTGGCGCTATTTAGCTGTAGTGCAAGTAAACACCCCGCGTAAAAAAGCACAGGTATTTCAAACTGATTTGAAAAGTTTCTATCTGCAACCCTAATAGTGTCGCCAGCCTTATCTAATTGCATTGTTTTAAAATCGCTTAAATCTAATTGTTTGTTTTTAGCTGCTGCAAAGCGCCTTTTACCCATAATGAGCATGACAACCAGTGAAAGCGTAACTTGTGCAAACATGGCAAGTATGATGATTTTTTCCATTGTTTTTCCTTATTATTATTTAGAATTTGCGTATTTTTTGATATTGAATGATTTTTAATCTCGAAGGTTGGCAGACTCGCAACTAATAGCCGATTATGAAGACATTTTTCACAATGTGTTACACAAAATAGCGTTATTTTGTAGAAAGTTATTAATTGAAAATGTTAGTTTAGCTTAACTATATTGCTTTGAATTGGCGCATGCTATTTTGCGCAATACTTTTTAATGGAAAACAAAAATGAAAAAGATTATTGGTTTTAGTGCTATCGCACTTGCAGTTTTAAGTGGTTGTTCAAATACAGCTTCGGTTTCTGTGGCGCCTCCGGCCTCTTTATTATCAGACTCGTTAGTCGTAAGCCCTAACGATAACCGCGAATATAAAACACTTAAATTAGCAAACGACATTGAAGTTATTTTAGTGTCTGATCCTGGTGCTGAAAAGTCAGCAGCGGCACTAAGTGTAGGTGTTGGTTTACTACACGACCCGATGTCGCAACAGGGTATGGCGCATTATTTAGAGCACATGCTGTTTTTAGGCACTGATCGTTACCCAGATACAAAAGGGTATTCTGATTTTATGACCAAAAATGGTGGCGCGCACAATGCGTATACTTGGCTCGATATTACTAATTACATGTTTAAAATTAATAACGACGCGTTTGATGAAGGGCTAGACCGTTTTGCCGACTTTTTCAAAGCACCTAAGTTATACCCTGAATACACAGATAAAGAAAAAAATGCAGTAAACGCAGAGTGGTCAATGCGTCGCGAAATGGACTTTTTTGGTCAATTTAAACTAGCGCGTAAAATGATGGGCGATCACCCAGCTAATCGCTTTTTAATTGGTAACCTAGAAACACTTGGTGATAAAGAAAACAGTTCGCTTCATAAAGAAACGGTTGATTTTTATAATAAATATTATTCTGCAAATGTTATGAAAGTAGCGCTTATTTCTAATTTACCTATTGCTGAAATGGAGCAAAAAGCACAAAAATACTTTGCTGATATAAAAAATAAAAACATAGAAAAACCAACAGTGACTGCAAAACTTGATTTTGATAACGCTGGCGGAAAACGCGTGTTTTATGCACCAAATGAAGATGTAAAACAACTACAACTTGATTTTACCATTGCTAATAATAATAGCGAATTTGCCCTTAAACCAAACCGATTTGTAGCGTATTTACTAAGTAATGAAATGCCGGGCAGCCCAGCGCAATTGCTTCGTGACAAAGGGTGGGTGTCTCAGCTTTCAGCTTCAGCTGCACCAAATCAATATGGCAACTACGGTTCGTTAAACGTAAACGCAGAGCTTACAGATGAAGGCATGAAAAATCGTGATGAAATAGTTGCAACTATCATGCAGTACATCGATTTAATTAAAAAAGAAGGCGTTGATAGCAAGTACTTCAACGAAATTCGTACATCACTAAATAACCAATTTAAGTTTTTAGAAAAAGGTGATGAATTTAATTATGTAAGCTCACTTACACAAAGCATGCAAGACTATCCGTTAAATCACGCTATTAATGCACCTTACTATTATGCAAAATTTGACGCTGACGCTGTAAATAAAGTACTTGAGCAGTTAAATGCCGATACTCTTCGTATTTGGTATGTATCGCAGCAAGAAGAGACTGACTCGCAACTACACTTTTACGACGGCAAATACCGCATTAGTGATATTAGCGATGATGAAATTGCCAGCTGGAAAAAACCAAGCGAATTTAAGTTAGCACTACCAACTGTAAACAATTTATTGCCTGAAAATTTTGCAATAAAAACGCAAGCATTTAAAGAGCAAAAACACCCTGAGCTTGCTTACGATAAAAATGGTGTAAAAGTATGGCGCCAAGCAAGTCAAAAATTTGCAGAGCAGCCAAAAGGGCTTGTCGAAGTTTATATAAATACTCAACCAGGTTTGAACGATATTAAGGCAGAAGTACTTTATTCTGTTTGGGCTGATTTATACAATATTCAACAAAGTCAGTTAAGTACCGAAGCAGCAATCGCTGGTATGAGTGTAAGCCTTGCGCCGAGTAATGGTCTTGTTTTATCTATGAGTGGTTTTACAGATAAACAAGATGTATTGCTTAAACAAGCTTTAACCGGATTAAAAGCCGATGAAACAGCACAAGCATTTAGCCAAGCAGTTGATCGCTTTAAACGTAATTTACTAAACCAACAAAAACAGTTTCCGTATGCACAAGCATTTGGCGAGTATTCAAAACTAACGCGTACAGGTGGTTTTGATACAGACGCGCTTATTAAAGCCGCTGACTCAGTGAGTGTTGCCGACTTAGCACAATTAAAAACAGCTACGTTTGCACAAAACGATTTACGCGTATTTAGTTACGGTAACTACAATCAGCAAGATATAGACGCGATTGCAGACGAATTAAGTGCAACATTACCAAGTAATCATAAGCGCAGTGAATTTGCGCGCAGCAAAGCGTGGTTACCACAACCGGGCGAAACGCTGGTACTGCAAAAAGATATTGATGTAGCNTGATATGACCGTTCATCCTGTTGCGGGTTACAAACAAAAAGCAGAAGCGGCTGTATTACAAAGCCACTTTAGAACAGTTGCATTTGATAAAATGCGTACTGAGGAGCAGCTTGCATACGCAGTAGGTGCATTAGCTCGCCCAATCGAGGATTACTCAGCAATTGGTTTGTATATTCAAACACCAGTTAAAGGACCAAAAGAAATACAAGCTCGTTTTGATAAGTTTAAAAAAGAATACGCAGTTGAACTTGATAACATGAGCGAAGAGACTTTTGAGCAGCTGAAAAACTCTACCCTTGTATCACTTAAAGAGCAGCCTAAAAACTTAAGTGATGAAATGAGCCCACTTATTAACGATTGGTACCGTGAAAACTTTACCTTTGATTCTAAGCAAAAGCTGATTGATGAAGTTGAAAAAGTAACGCTTGCAGATATAAAAGACTACTACAAGCAAACAATGCTTAACCCTAATGCTGCACGTTTAAATGTGCAATTACGCGGGACTAAGTTTATAGAAAGTGACTTTGCCGATTTACCTAATCAAACTAAAATCACAACGCTTGATGCCTATTACAATGGTATTAAATTACAAAAATAAGCTTTATTTATTTAGCTAAAAATAAACCCCAATGTATTACTACATTGGGGTTTATTATTTATCTCACTATATTTACTAATAATACCAATTCGCTTAATTAAGTGATCTATTTTGAGGATGGAAAAACGTGTTGATAGCTAGGCAAAAAATTCGCTATTTAGTTGTTCTAAATGAAAATTTTTTAACGCAGGTAGCGACTCGTTTAGCCCCGCAAAATGATTAAGGATTATTGCGGATTGGTATAATATTTAAGCCATTATTAAAAAGCCTATAACAGCTAATGCCGCAGCAATTAGCGTGTAAGGCAATTGTGTAACGGCATGGCTCATTAAATTACAACCAGAGCCTTGCGCTGCGAGTACGGTTGAATCTGAGTAAAAACACGCTTGGCTACCAAAAGAGGAAGCCGATAATAGCGCACCAATGACCAGTGGTATGTTTGCATCAACCGCATTAGCCAGTGGCATAACAATGGGAATTGATACAGCAAAAATACCCCAGCTAGACCCTGTTGCAAACGCTAAAATAGCCATTGAAATAAATACCACGGCTGGTAAGTATGCAGCGGTCATATAAGGGCTTAAGCTGCCAATAACAAACTGAGGCAAACCAATTAAGTCGCATACATCTTTAAATATAAACGCAGCTATAACAGTACCAATCGCGGGGATCATACTTTTAAAGCCATCAAGCATGCGTTCAATCATTTCACTTACGCTCATTAATTTTTGTAGAGCATAAAACGGGAGAGTGACCGCCATTGTTGCTAATAAGCCTTTGTATACGTCTATTTCAAAGTAAACAGTAAATGCAACCAGTAAAATAATCGGCACCAAAAAGTTACGTAATTTACCTTTAGGATCAGCATCTTCAAAGTTCTCTTCTACGGCTTTTACTGCATATTCATCCGCTGTTTGAACGTCATTGTATTGAGCAGGGTCGACTTGAGCTTGCTCAATTTGTGCCATTTGCTCTGCTTTTTTCATTGGACCAATCGCAGGAATAATACCCAGCACAACAAGTAAAACAACAAGCACTGCAAACCACGCATAAAACATATACGGTATGGCTTGGATATAAACCGCAATCCCTTTGCCTTCTTCTGCAATACCGTTATCTACGAGTAAGCCACTAAAAAATACCGCCCAGGTAGATAAAGGGACAAGCACACAAATTGGTGCAGCAGTAGAGTCAACAACATAGGCAAGCATTTCGCGGCTAACTTTAAATTTATCGGTAATGCGTTTCATGGTCTCACCCACAGTAAGCGCATTTAAGTAGTCATCAATAAAAATAACCACACCTAAACAAAAGGTCATGAACAACGATGAACGCTTACCTTTGGTGTACTTAAGAGCTAACTTGCCAAAAGCTGATGCACCACCTGTACGCACTAATAGTGCGATAAGTGCGCCAAAACCACCACATACAAGTATTAGCCAGCCGATGGTTTCGTCTGTCATTACTTTTAGCGATGTACTCGCAAAGTTAGTAAGTACCTGTGCAGGATCGGCTATAACTAAACCAACTAAAGCACCAATAAGTAAAGATAAAATAGGGCGGCGTAATACAACAGCCA
>NZ_AUTP01000144.1:0-4301 GCF_000498075.1 Pseudoalteromonas sp. TAB23 | reverse complement strand
GAACTTAAAAAGCAAATCCAACGCATTGAATTAGAAAAGGATATATTAAAAAAGGCTACCGCTCTCTTGATGTCCGACTCCCTGAACAATTCTCGTTAATTGAGAAACTAAATCAACGAGAGCGTTACCCAATTAGCGTGCTGTGTAACGTATTCAATGTGCATCGTAGCAGCTATAAATATTGGGCTATAAGGGATACAACGCCGACACTAGAACAAATAAGGCTAGAGGCTGAAGTTAGAGCAATACATGCAATGAGCGGCGGCTCAGCTGGGGCGCGGACAATCGCGGCAATAGCAACGAACAATGATTTTGAATTGAGTCGTTATCGTGCTGCTAAGCTAATGGTTAAATTAAAGCTTGAAAGCTGCCAAGTACCTCAACATTCATATAAACGCGGCGGTAATGAGCACCTTGAAATTCCAAATCTGCTTGATAGACAATTTGATGTTGTTGAGCCAGATACCGTGTGGTGCGGTGATGTGACGTATATTTGGGTAGGTAATCGCTGGGCTTATTTAGCCGTTATTATTGATTTATTTGCACGTAAAGTAGTTGGCTGGGCCATGTCGTTGTCGCCAGATACTAATTTAACGCTAAAAGCGCTTGAACTCGCGTATGAAAGCAGAGGAAAACCGACAGGACTGATGTTTCATTCAGACCAGGGTAGTCACTATACCAGTTTAAAATATCGTCAACGTTTATGGCGCTATAAAATCAAACAAAGTATGAGTAGGCGTGGAAACTGTTGGGATAATGCACCAATGGAGCGATTTTTTAGAAGCTTTAAAACGGAATGGATGCCAAAGGTTGGATATGGAAATTTTATAGATGCTAAATATAGCGTTAGTGATTATATCAACGGATATTACAACAACGTTAGGCCACATCATTATAATGCCGGTTTAGCCCCAAATGAATCTGAGGTTAGATGCCAAGATTCTAAAACTGTGGCCAAAATTAGTTGACCACTACACACTTAGTACATAAATAAGGCTAGCTTTTATTTGACTCTGCTAAGTAATGGGAAATTTTTTAGAGATAAGTATCGAAATTATTGCCTCAGCTACATCCTTGATTTCACCATATTATTAATTTCAGAAACAACTTTTAGGGTAATAAATTTATTCCAAATTTACTAACGACGAATGCAAACACTCCAAAAATAAAACAAGTTATTAAGGCGCTGAGGCCGAGTGATGGCCAAAAACCAAATCGGTGTAGTAATGATGGAAATATTAAAAACATCGGTAAGGTAGGCACAACATACCAAAATGTGTACCAGGCATGACTCGCAATTTTCTCTGGCGGCTGTTTTTCAACGTACAACCAAATCATCGCTAAAATGGTTACCAATGGAAGTGCTACAATTAGTGCTCCGAGTTTATCACTGCGCTTTGCGACCTCTGAAACCGCTACAACAATTGCTGCTGTCACTAAGTATTTAAAAATTATCCAACCCATGTATTACTTTCCTTTTTAAATAAAAAAATAAAAACCGATTGCCTATCGGTTTTTATTTTGCCATGATATGGCTATGTTGTTAAAAGATATTTGATTATGCAGTTAGGCGAATTAGAAAAACTAGTACTTCAATATTTGTGGTCTTCTAAAGAAGCGGATGCAAAGCATGTGCACAGTCGTTTAGGTAAAACACGTGGCTGCACTCTCAATACTATTCAAAGCACCCTTGAAAGACTTTATAAAAAAGGCCTTCTTAGCAGAACTAAGCAGGGTCATGCTTATAATTACCGAACTAAAGTTGATCGTAACTCGCTTATAGCTACTTTAATAAATGATATTACAGCTGACTTTGTTGAAGAGGGTGAAAACAGTTTAATTGCTGCATTTTCTTCTACTTCGACTAATTTTAATGATACACAATTAGATGAGCTCGAAAAGCTTATAGAGCAACAGCGAAAACTACGAAGCGGAAAAGTGTAAACATGATTGTTGGAAATTGGGCCGTGTTTTTAAATCTAGCGAGCGCAGCGGTGACCGCTTTTATTTGTGTGATCATATTGATTTCCTTCTTCCACACCTCGCTTTGTAAAAAACTTACTATTTTCCAGTTTACCGAGCGTAAGTTCATGCTTTGGTTAACTATTAGCAGCCCTTGGTGGATCTCATTATTGTGTGCAGCTGTATTTTGGCAGGCACATCAAAACCAAATGTCTAATTGGTTGCAAGGGGTTGCTCACTGGCATCACCTAGAGGTTTTCTCTGTCTATAGTTGGCATTCGGTATTACTTATATCAGCAGCTTGTTTGATGACAAGCGCTAGCGTACATGCATTTTTTAGTCTTAATAGACATAGTTCAGCAATGAGCAGTCTGTTGGCTTTATCAAATACTCAACCTCACAAAGATTATCCCAACCAGTCTGTACACGTTATTGAACACCTTGTACCAGAGGCATTTACTGTTGGTTTTTTCAATCCAAAAGTGTATATAACCAGCGGATTACAAGCACTTGATGAAAAAACAGTACACATAGTCATACAGCATGAACTAGCACATTTAAAAGCCCGAGATCCGCTTTTTAAAACACTGTTTAGTCTATTTGGTTGGTGTTTTCCTGCGTCAACGCGCGCGGCGTTACAGCAATCTTATACGGCTTTAACAGAACAAATCGCTGATGTCGGTGCAACGCAAAGTTTTGATGGATTAGATGTGGCTCAAGCACTTATTAATGTTGCTCGATTTCAACGACAACAACATATTACGAATGACAATATATACATGAGTCATTTTAGTAATGAACAAATAACTCAGCGTATACAAACATTGTTAATGCCAATCTCCACTACGCCTAAGCTACTTTTAATGATCACCTTGTTTAGCTTTGTGGTTATCACTTTATTCACACTGTCGACTGTCGATAGTGTCCACCATCTTATCGAAACTTTTTTCATCCACTAAGTAAGGATTAAAATGAAATCATTTAGTAGTCATTTTACCCACAAAAAACCGATTGGTAGTCGGTTTTTTGTGGGAGTATTGATGGCTTTTACAGCACTGCCGTGTTTTGCAAGTGCTGAGGCTTATCAAACATTAAATCTAAAGCAAGCCATCTCATTCACGCTTGCTAACAACCCGCAATTACAGGGCTTCTTTTATCGAGATAAAGCCCAGCAAGGCAAAATAAAGCAAGCAAGTATAGGCCAAAGACCACAAATAGGCTTAATGGTTGAAGATGCTTTTGGGACAGGTGAGCATAGTGGTTTGCAAAATATGCAATCAACCTTAACTTTCTCTTGGCTGATGCAACAAGAGCAAATTGATAGTCGCGTAAAAGCAAGCCAGTCTGAACTTGAGCAGTTACGTTTAGATAAACAAATTATTGCACTTGATTTAGCCGCGATGACTGCGAAGCAATTTATTCAACTACTGGTGAAAGAAGAGGCACTAAAGCTCAATAAAATGGCAGTAAGACAAGCGAATGAAGTTGTAAATGCAATAGATAAACGAGTTCGTATTGGTCAGTCGTTGGCTATTGATAAAAATTTAGCCAAAGCTGAACTAATTAAACAAAAATTACTTGTCGAAGATCTTGAGCATGAAATAGCTAGCGGAAAATATCAGCTTTCAGCCTTGTGGGCAGAGCCTCGCACTGACTTTACACTTACAGGTAACTTATTGCAGTTACCTAAAATTGTAGATTTTCAGTCACAGTTCGAGCGCTTTAAAAATGCGCCTCGTTTGATGCAGTTAGCAAGTCAAAAACGTATTGCACAATCACACATTGAATTAGCTCAAATTGAAGCAAAACCACAATGGCAATTTACAACAGGCTTACGTCGCTATGAATCAACGGATGACTTTGGGCTCGTGGCCGGTGTTTCTATTCCGTGGGGAGCATCTGGCAGCAATGCCGGAACGGTCGCTAAGTTACGTGCCGAGCAAGATGTATTAACAGCGCAAGCGAAGAGTTTAACTCAACAAGCTAATAGCCAGCTTTATGCTTTGCTTCAAGAAGTTAAGCATTCTGTTCATGTAATTACCACCTCAAAAAATGAAATCATTCCCACGCTAGAAACCGCGCTTACCCAAGCAAAACAAGCATTTAACGTTGGTAAATTGAATTACAACCAGTGGAGTAGCGTGCGTCAGGCGCAATTAAGCGCGCAATCAGAACTACTTAGCGCTTATGAAAGCTTACATTTACAGCATATAGAAATTCAGCGTCTTACTGGCGCATCGATAGAACAATGAGATTATTTATGAAAACGACAAACTTTATTCCCTCCATAACCGTTGCCGTATTACTCGGCCTCAGCGCGGGGGTACATTTACCCGCTA
>NZ_AUTP01000143.1:0-14582 GCF_000498075.1 Pseudoalteromonas sp. TAB23 | reverse complement strand
GCAGCGTCTGCGTGAAATGGGCGCAAGTGTGCGTTACATGATGCAGCACGCTGCCGCTAAGTATTGGAAAGTTGACCCGCAGACCTGTACAGCCAATCAACACGTTGTTACACACAGCTCAGGTAAATCGCTTACTTATAAAGATTTAATCGACTTAGCGCTTACAATAACGCCACCAGAAGCTGACAAACTAACACTTAAAACACGCAAAGAATGGCGCTATATTAATACTGGCATGGCGCACATAGATTTAGCCGACTTAGTAACAGGTAAAGCAATATTTGCAGCCGATGTACGCGAACCAAANTGGTAGGCGGTGTTGTTAAGTCATTTGATGCCAGTGCTACAAAAGCGATAAACGGCGTTATAGATGTTATTGAAATACCTGCACCAAAAGGCGCGCCGCAGTTTCAGCCAAAAGGTGGCATTGCGATTATAGCTAAAAACACATGGGCTGCATGGCAAGGGCGTAAGGCATTAAAAGTCGTGTGGGATAATGGCAAAAATGGCGATTACAATTCAAAAGAATTTAAAAAGTCATTATTACAAACAGTACAAACTCCACAGGCAAACATACGTGATAAAGGCGATGCCATGGGTGTGTTGGCTAAATCGAGCAATAAACTGGTAGCTGATTATTACGCGCCGCATCTTGCTCAAGCACCAATGGAGCCGCCTTGTGCAACAGCTATGTACAACAAAGATAGTGTTGATATATGGGCTGCTACGCAAAATCCACAAGCNGGCGGCAATGCTTAGCATGGATGAGAGCAAAATTAATGTTCACGTTACCATGTTGGGAGGCGGCTTTGGGCGTAAGTCAAAACCTGACTTTTCAGCAGAAGCAGCTTACCTTTCAATGAAAGTAGGCAAACCTATTCGTGTGCAATGGACGCGTGAAGACGACATACAACATGGTTTTTACCATGCAGTTTCGGCTCAGCACATTGAAGCATCGCTAGATAAAAATGGCGCTATAGAATCTTATTTACACCGCACCGCGTTTTCACCAATTACCTCTACCTTTTCAGAAGGGGCGACTACGCCAGGAAGCTTTGAACTGCGCTTAGGATTTACCGATAACCCTATTAACACACCTAATATGAAGTTAGAAAACGGTGATGCGCAAGCCAAAGCACGAATTGGTTGGATGCGCTCTGTATCAAATATTTTTCATGCCTTTGCTATTCAGTCATTTATTGGCGAAGCAGCGCATAAAGCCGGTCGCGACCAAAAAGACTATTTACTAGACACGATAGGTCCGAGTCGCATTGTTGATGTAACTGAGCAAAATGCCACATACGATAATTACGGTGGCGATAAAGCGGTTTATCCTCTAGATATTGGCAGACTGCGCCATGTTATTGAAAAAGTAGCTGACATGAGTAAATGGGGGCGAGAGCTTCCTAAAGGTCGAGGTTTAGGAATAGCAGCACACAGAAGCTTTTTAACTTACGTAGCTACGGTAGTTGAGGTAGAAGTATCGGATGCTGGCGATTTAAAAGTAATTAAGTCGTGGGTTGCCATTGATGCGGGTACGGTTGTAAATACCGACACCGTTAAAAACCAAACCCAAGGTGGCTCTATTTACGGTATTACAACTGCAATCAGCGATGGTATTACCTTTGATAAAGGGCGCGTACAGCAAAGTAACTTTCATGATTATCGTGTACCGCGTATGAGCGACTCACCTCTTGAGATTGACGTTGAAATTGTACAAAGTGATGCACCACCAGCAGGAGTAGGCGAGCCGTCTACACCAGTTTATGCGCCAGCATTATGTAATGCTATTTTTGCAGCGTGCGGAAAGCGTATTAGGCAGTTACCGATTGGTAACCAATTAAAAGCGTAGCTAAATAACCTACAGCTTAAACAAAAAAAACCGCCAAATGGCGGTTTTTTTAAAAGCGGTTAACGCGGTTTAACGACCTTTTTCAAACTCATCAACTTCACGCTCTGCTTCTTCTTTAGATTTACCGTATTGCTGCTGAATTTTACCAACTAGCTCTGTACGGCTACCTTCAATTTTATCTAAATCGTCGTTGGTAAGATCGCCCCATTTTTGTTGAGCCTTACCTTTAAGTTCTTTCCAATTACCTTCGATACGATCGCTGTTCATAAGTTTATCCTTACTTTAGGTTAGTGAATTAACTGTCAGTTATAAAGTAGCAAGCCTTGTACCAAGGAATAATAATGGTTTTATTGTTTTTATTATCAGTTGGTTATATTTTTATGTTGAGCGATTTTGTTTTTAATATTGCGCTATTTATTAAAAAATATACATAGCAGCCTGTAATTATTGCTGACATAAGTTACGCCGCTTTGATGTAACTCATTCTTAAATTTTTGTTTTAAGCTAATATGCAGGTATTAAACAAAGTAGTTAACCTGAGTGAGTTATGAATACAAAAACGTGTGAATACGGAGTGGATGACTGCTCATACAAAATGGCAGGTGAGTTAGCAGGTATTACACAATTGGTGAATGCGTTTTACGATAATATGGACGCTTTAAAAGAGGCTGAAAATATAAGGAGTATGCATTCAAAAGATTTATCAGCATCACGTAAAAAGCTCGCTTACTTTTTGTCGGGCTGGTTAGGTGGTCCTAAATTATACGCTGAACATTTTGGCAGTATTAACATTCCTCAAGCGCACAAACATCTACATGTAGGAATTGAGCAAAGTGATGCATGGCTTTTATGCATGCAAAAAGCGGTTGATGAGCAACCTTACGAAGCACCATTTAAAATTTACTTAATGCAGCAATTACGAGTGCCTGCAGATCGAATTAGAATGGTGTCGGGTAGCTAATAGCAATTATTAATAAATATCAACCGCAGCTAGGCTTTGGTTTTTTGTTACAATGCCTGCAAAGCAATTTAGGGTAAATAGCTGTGCTGCCGGTTCAAGACATATATCAACAACTCGTTACTACATTACAAAGTAATCCTATTACGTTATTACAAGCGCCGCCTGGTGCGGGTAAATCTACGTGGTTGCCGCTGCAACTAATGCGCGATGGGTATTTTAAACGTATTGTAATGCTAGAGCCTCGCCGTTTAGCTGCTCGTAATATTGCCAGCTACCTAGCAAAGTGCCAAAACGAAAGTGTTGGGCAAAGTGTGGGCTTGCGGATTAGGGGTGAGAGTAAAGTAAGTGCTAATACGCGCCTCGAAATAGTCACCGAAGGCATGCTAACGCGCATGCTGCAAAACGACCCCGAATTAAGCGATATTGATTTACTGATATTTGATGAATTTCATGAGCGTTCAATTGCAGCCGATACCTCACTTGCCTTTGCGCTCGAGACCCAAAGTGCGCTGCGTGAAGATTTAACCATTATGCTTATGTCGGCAACTCTTGATACTGAGCGTTATACAGCGTTTTTTGACTGCCCTGTAATTCAATCAAGCGGTCGCAGCTACCCAATAGACGAAATATACATACCCATAAAAGATGAAAGCCGTTGGCTTGATGCAATTCCTAGCATAATAAAACAAGCACTTAATGAGCAAACAGGTAGCGCATTGGTATTTTTACCTGGGCAATTTGAAATACTACGCGTGCAACAAGCACTTAGCGATTTACCCAGTAACTGCCAAGTTGCAACGTTATTTGGCGAGCAAGATAAAGCCAATCAGCAAGCTGCTATTGCTCCTGCACCAAACGGCATGCGCAAAGTAGTGCTTACTACAAATGTAGCCGAAACCAGTTTAACTATTGAAGGCATACGCATTGTAATTGACAGCGGCAAGCGCCGTGCAGCTACCTTTAATTTAAAAACAGGGGTTACTGAGCTCACAACACAAAGTATATCGCGCTCGTCTGCTGTGCAACGTGCAGGGCGTGCAGGGCGAATAGAGCCGGGCATTGTTTATCGAATTGGCTCAAAGCAAACCTTTGAGCGACGTAATAGCCACGACAATCCCGAAATACTCACATCAGACATAAGCCAACTTATGCTTGAGGCAAAGCAGTGGGGAGCCAGTATTGATGAGCTAACCTTGCTCGATAAGCCCACTGAGCAACAATGCGAGCAAGCAAGTAACCTGCTTAACATGCTAGAAGCTATTGATAGCAAAGGTAAGCTCACACCGCTTGGCAGTAAAATGTTAGGTTTTGGTGCTGATATTCGTTTGGCGCATATGCTATTAAAAGCACACATACTTGATGACCAACTCCCTGGTATTTTTAGGCTCGCTATTTATTTAGTGGCATTACTTGAGAGCCGAGTAAACAGTGCAAACGAGTTGAGTTTAGCGTTGCATAGCCAACAGCAACGTCCGCATCCGGTATTTAAACAACAGTTAAAATATTGGCAAAGCCGCTTAAAAGTAAAAGACGAAAACAGCGAATTAAATACTCATTATATTAGTTTGCTAGTGGCATTGGCATACCCCGATCGTATTGCTAAAAAACGCGGTAATGGTTACCTACTTGCCAATGGTGCAGGTGCTGAGTTAAATGCCGATTACTGGCACAACGACGATTACTTAGCTATAGCAACCATGGGCGGGCACAAAGGAGGGCGTATATTTGCAGCCACCGCGCTTAACCCATTTGAGTTACAAGAATTTTTACCGCATTTATTTAGTGAACTTACTCGCTGTGAGTTTGACGAAAAATCAGCACGTTTTATTCATCAAGATGAAGTAAAGCTCGGGGCTATAACGCTCAGCAGCCAGCCTAGTAAACAAAAACTAGATAAGAGCGAGCGCGCTAAAGCGTGGCTAAACTTATTTGCTAAACACGGTTTTGCATTATTTAACGAGCAACCTGATGCGCAGCAATTGCTGATACGTATGAGCTTAGCAAGTAATTTAATGCCTGATAAATTCCCAAAAACAAATGAGCAACAACTCATTCAAAATGCAGCGCAGTGGCTAAGCGTGTTTTTAGAAGATATTAAAACGCTCACGCAGCTTAAAAAGTTTAACTACTTTGAAGCATTACAAAACTGTTTTGATTGGCAACAACAAACCGCTTTAAAAGCACTGTTACCACTGCGCTTAACGGTGCCAAGTGGCTCAAATATAAAAATAGAATACCAACTTGATGGCCCCGCAAAGCTAAGCGTGCGCATGCAAGAAGTTTATGGCTTGACCAGTACGCCTATGCTTGCCAACGGTAAACTGCCACTGCTTATGGAGCTGCTATCGCCAGGTAAACGCTCATTGCAACTTACTCAAGATTTAGCCCACTTTTGGGCTAGCAGTTACCGCGATGTGCAAAAGGAAATGAAAGGTCGTTACCCTAAACATTTTTGGCCAGACGACCCAGCCAACAGCGTTGCAACAAATAGAGTGAAAAGCAAAATGTAGGTGTTAGTTACTTAAAGTTATTTGTTTTATTTTTGAACATATTAATATAGTGTTCCTATAAATGAATCAATATTTTTAACTACAGGGAATAAGTGATGAAGCTACTTTTAACGTTAGGTTTGGCTCTAGTAACTGCTTTTTCGGCTTATGCGGAAAAGCCACTCGACTTAAATGCGTTTGCGCAGCAGTATTATAAAACAATGACCGCAACACAAGCACCTAACGCAGGTGCTAAAGAGCTTGAGGCTTACCTTGCATTGTTAACCGATGATATTGGCAATCAGCATATTCCGTATCAACCGGATGACTCACGTACTCCAGATGGTAAAAAGCAGATGCGCAAAGGTATGAGTTTTTACTTAGGTGCACACACATTGTTTGAAAGCACACTGCTTAATACATTTGTGTTTAACGATACAGGCTTTGCTATTCGTTATAAAAACTATGTAAAAGGTATTCATCCGCAAAATAAGCAGCCAATTGAGTATACCTCCACAATGATGGAAGTGATTGAAATTGAAAACGGCAAAGTGGCGATGATCCGCAAGTATCACGAATAAACGAATAAACGAATAAACGAATAAACGAATAACTAATAAAACAAATAAGGATATATATGAAACATTTACTTATCGCATTATCAATATTAATGCTTAGTGCATGCGTTAGCACAAAAAATGATTTTAGATTTGATGGCTCCACACCAGAGACAACTCAAATGGGAGTTAATAAAGTTTTAAAAGCATTAAAGCCTCAAGATTCAATGCGTTTTTTAGGCGCCTTAATCGCAATTCAATTTTCTGACGTGCAAAGCTTAGACGATATTATGGGCGACCCGACCATGATGGGGGAAATGAATTACTTTATTATTGGCAAAAAAATAGATGGTTTAAATTATTACGAAGTACTGGAGCTTGCGAGTTCGTCTCCATCAAAAGTTGAATTTTCTGTAGTGGAATAATTTCAGCTTTTTGTACTACTTTAAATGTTTAATACCAATCCGCAATAATACTTAATCATTTTGCGGGGCTAAACGTGTCGCTACCTGCGTTAAAAAATTCTCATTTAGAACAACTAAATAGCGAATTTTTTGCCTAGCTATCAACACGTTTTTCCGCCCTCAAAATAGACCACTTAATTAAGCGAATTGGTATAATTTTATGTCTATATTAAATATATTATTGAAAGGGCTAAAATTTTAACGCTATAAAATTTAATAGTAAGCTTTGTTTATTCCTGCTCATGAATTTATACTACGCTTTAGTAAGAAGCTAATTATTTATTATTTAGATGCAGCAAGTCTAAAGCATAAAACGTAAGCTACTTTGACTTAATTTTACACGATTAGATAGAGACTATGACATTAAGATTTTTTGTAATAATAGGTACTTTGATTTTAATGTGCTTTGTAACAAGTTTATTAGTTGGGTACCGCTATTTCTTTAGCCTGCCGACCATAAACACTAGTATTGAAGATTATCAAAATCGTGAATTATTAAGTCTTAAAATTGCGCTTGATAGAGAGTTTATATTTTTAGAAACACTCAATTATGACTACGCCGTATGGGACGATACCTATAATTACATGGCTGATTTTGACGTAGAATATGTAGATTCAAACTTTGTAGGTGACACCTTCTACTCTCTCAAAATTGATGGTGTGTTTATTTACGATATAAACTTTAATATGGTTTACGGGCAAGCGTATGATTATATTAAACATACTGAGTTTGATGCGCCTGATTTAGATTTACAGGTTAATAAATTAAACCGCGCAATTATTCCTAATTCAAAAGCCTCTGAAGACGACAACAGTTTAAGCCATTCTGGTTTTTTGCAAACAGCGGACGGCCCTGTCATGTTTGCATCGCATGTAATAAAGCGAACAGATAAAACAGGTGAGCCTGTTGGTAGTATTGTTTTTATAAAAAAAGTAAGACCGTCGTTGATCAAGTCCCTAGCTGAGATTGCACAAGTGGAGCTTAGCTACTCACAAATAGAACAGGCTAGTTCTTTAAACGATATTGCGACGCTTAAAGGGAGCCTCCAAGGAGAGGACATTGCCACTCAAAGGAAAAGGGTGATTCTAGATATAAACGATAATCCACTTATTGCTTTGAACATTAAGCACCACCATCAAACACTGCCAGTTTTATTTGATCACTATTTAAAACTTATTTTGTTAATGTTTTTTGTAATGTCACTTTTGAGTTTCTATATTGTAAATCGTTACTTTATTGAACCACTTATTAACGGTGCGTCCGCTATCAATTCAATGTTGGTTAAAAACGATTTACAGCCTCTGAGATTCAGTAATAAATTTTTAGAAATGCGCGTTTTAATTAGCGGGTTTAATGCATTAATTAAACAAGTTAAAGATCAAAATTTTAAGCTTGAAAAAATAAGTAAAATTGATGGGTTAACCCAAATTTACAACAGGCGTGCCTTTGACGAAATTATTGCGGCGCAATGGGAACAGGCTCAACAGCAAAAAAATGCCTTTGGAATAATATTACTTGATGTAGACCATTTCAAAAATTATAACGATTTTTATGGTCACCAAGAGGGAGATGCCGTTTTACAAGCTCTTGCCCAAAAACTAAAACAAGTAGCTAAGCAAAACACAGGTACAGTGGCGCGCTATGGCGGCGAAGAGTTCATATTATTCTTTAAACAGCTTTCTTATGAAGAGTTTGTAGATATATCTCAGCAATTGCTTTTGGCGGTTAGGGAATTAAATCTACCTCATGAAGCGTCGCCTGTACGTGAGTATTTAACAATTAGTGCTGGGTGTGTATTTGCTACAAAAGAAACCTTAAGTAGTAATAATGTGTCTATGCAATCACTAATTAAAGAAGCTGACATAATGCTTTACGAAGCGAAAAACTCAGGTAGAGATAAAACATCAATCAAATCTATATAATTCAAGTGAATTATTAAAGATGCATCAGCTGTTTTTTATTATAAAACGCTTAAACCTCTTTCCCGCCATGGCTCTGTGCTAGGTCGTCAAGTTCGGCGCAAGTGTAATCAAAACCACTTTCGTCGTATTCGTATGTCACTTTTACACTATCGCCGCCATTAAAAAGTCGTGTTTTTACATCGTTAACCGGCCAGTCTTTCAGCTCGTGTAAAAACCGGTTAGCAACTTGTGAAGATTCAAAACAATAGCGAATTTCTGTTTTCATAAATAATAAAGCTCTGGCTGTTTACCCCTGCAGCTAGTGCATTATTAATGGGGCGTTCATGATTCGGTTACAAAAAATAAAGAGTTAAATTGTAAATTTTGTGTTTCAATAAATGCATCAAACTCGGTACACACTAACGTACTTTAATTAACAAATGATGACGACTTTACATGCATTATAAATTTGCTCTGATCGCAAGCTCGGTTTTTATACTAAGCGCTTGCGGTGGTTCAGGCTCAGATGATACGCCAACCGTTAACGGAAATAAAATCCCCATTTTGTCAGTCGCTGATATTCCTAGTGAATTAAGTAAGGGCCAAACAATTGAGCTAACAGCAACAGCCAGTGATAAAGACGGCACTATTACATCGATTGTATGGCAACAAACGCAAGGGCCTGAACTAATTAGCGGGCCTTCAGAGGCAGTAACCACCTCAGTAACACTGCTAAATGCGCAAAGTTATAAGCCTGTTAATTACGCTTTTTCGGTCACAGCAACCGACAATGAAGGAGCAAGCAGTGTAAAAACGCTGAGCTTTATAGCGCGCAATAATATGGATGAGATTAGCGCCGCACGGTTACTACACCAAGCAACAATGGGGCCTAAGCTTAGTGAAATACAAAACGCACAAGGTTTAAGCGAGCAGCAATGGCTTGATAAACAAATAGCGCTACCTATTAATTATCACCGTGATTATTTAGTAAAGCTAAATGACGATGACGACTTTAAATACATAAGCCGCATAGATGCATGGTGGAAAGCAGTAATGCAAAGTGACGATCAACTCCGTCAACGTGTTGCATTTGCGTTAAGTGAAATATTAGTGGTGTCGGATGAGAACAGTGCCTTAAGAGGGCAACCTGAGGGCATGATCACTTATTACGATTTATTACTAAAGCATGCCTTTGGTAATTATCGTGACTTACTCGAAGATGTCACGCTTTCGCCTATTATGGGAACTTATTTAAGCCATTTGGGTAACGAAAAAGCAGACGATACACTTAATATTCGCCCAGACGAAAATTACGCACGTGAAGTAATGCAGTTATTTACTATTGGCCTTGAAGAACTAAATCTAGATGGCAGCGCCAAGCTTGATGCACAAGGTAATACCATTGCCACTTACGGACAGGTAGAAATAGAGGGTTTTGCACGCGTATTTACTGGTTGGACGTTTGCCGATAGTGAAACATTTAAGCGTAAAAGTCGTGATTATATTAAGCCAATGGAAGCATTTGACGAGTACCATTCTAGTAAACAAAAAACCTTACTAAACGGTGAGGTTATACCACAAGGTTATGCAGCAGAAGAGTCATTGCAAATAGGGCTCGATAATTTATTTAATCATCAAAATGTTGCGCCGTTTATTAGCAAACAGCTTATTCAGCGATTAATTACCTCAAACCCAACCCCCCAATATGTTGAGCGAGTAGCTAATGTATTTATTGATAACGGCGCTGGTGTACGCGNCGGCGGTAGTAAAGGCTATTTATTTAGATGATGAAGCGCGGCATTTTGGCTCAGTGCTTAATTACCAAGGTAAAATTAAAGAGCCTATTTTAAAAACTGTACAGTTTTGGCGAAATCTCGATGCTAAATCGCCAGCGGGTTATTATAAAACATGGAATTTAATAAATAGCTACGGACAAGGACCCATGCAATCGGCTTCAGTATTTAACTTTTTTAGGCCTGATTATCAAACCGCAGCTTTGCGAAATGAAGGTATTGTTGCACCAGAATTACAAATAGCAAACGACGCAACACTGATTGGCACCATGAACGCGCTTTACGCAAGCTTAGTTTGGAGTACCGCAGAAGCGCGCAGCGATTTAAATTCAAATAGTATTTATATTTATGTTCAAGACGACATGAATTTTTTAGAGGAAAATGGTGTTAGCGCGCTATTAGCTCAGTACAACACGTTATATTTTGCAGGCGCAATGAGCAGTGACACGCGCCAAGCGTTACTTGATTTAGATGCCTATTTTAATGAAGAGCAATACCGTGAACGGGTTTCGTATTTATTATATATGATTGCTATTTCACCTGAATTTAACGTGCAGTATTAGGAGCGCATAATGAGCATTAATAGAAGAGAGTTTTTGTCGTTATGTGTAAAAGGCAGTGTATCGGCTGNGAGCCTGCAATTACAAGCATTAACTGGAGCGACTAATGCAGTTGAGCTAGGTGATTACAAAGCATTAGTGTGTGTGTATTTATACGGAGGGAATGATTCGTTAAATATGCTAGTTCCGCTTGAAGGCGAGCAACGTAGTGTTTACGAGCAAAGTAGGCAGAACCTAGCGGTAGAGAGCCCACTTGAGTTAAGTATTAAAAGCCAGTTTGCCGGTGGAGTCGGTATTCATCCTTCACTTGAACCTATACAAAATGTGTTTGAATCTCAAAATTTAGCATTTATAGGTGGGGTAGGTACTTTACTCGCTCCCACAACATTGAGTGACTATAAAAATAAAACAATAGGTTTGCCTAAGCATTTGTTCTCGCATAACGATCAGCAAGCTGCATGGATGTATGGTCGAGAAAAACAATCACTTAATAGCGGGTGGGGCGCACGACTTTTAGAACGTTTAGAGCTACAAGATGAGTTTGCAGCTAATGTATCACTCGACGGTACTAATTTATGGCAAACGGGAAGTGCTAGCAATGCATTTGCGCTTAACAAAAGTGGCATTAGTAGTATTAACGTGTTTGGAGGGTATCAACCTCGTAGCGAGCACGTAACTTCTATTATGAACCGCTTACTAGGCAATACGAGCCATCCGTTAAGTACAGCTTATGCCAATGGCTTAACAAGTGCGATAAATAACACTCAAGCAATGAACAGCGCGTTAGAAAGCGCGCCTGCACTTATTACCCCATTTAGCGATAATAGCCTTAGTGAGCAATTTGCAGCAGTCGCTAAAACAATTAGCGTACAGGCAAAATTGAGCACTCAGCGCCAAGTGTTTTTTGTTTCTATGGGGGGGTATGATACGCACGATAACCAATTAACAACGCACCCTGCTTTATTAAATACGTTAGCTCAAGGGTTAAGTGAATTTGATAGCGCGATGAAAGAGCTTGATATGGCAGATAAAGTGACTGCGTTTACTATGTCTGATTTTGGTCGCACGTTGACCTCAAATGGCGATGGCACTGACCATGGTTGGGCAGGAAACCAAATAGTAATGGGCGGCGCAGTAAAAGGCGGCAATATATATGGCGAGCTACTAACTCAACATTTGGATGGCCCACAAGATACCGGTGGCGGGCGTTTAATTCCAAGTGTTGCTAATGAGCAGTACTTTGCCACATTGGCTCAGTGGTTTGGTGTGCCAAGCTCTGAGCTTGTTGATATTTTCCCAAACTTGAGTAACTTTGATCACACAACATTGGACTTTTTTGTGTAATTAGTCGCTAATAGTAATCTAAAAGCACTTATTAGTAGTATAAGCTACTGGTTAATAGTGCTTATCTGTTTTAATAATAAAAATCACACACAATATAGGAATCATAAAATGAAAGTTTTAGTGAGCTTAGTTAGTTTAATCGCTTTTTTACTCGTCATACTGCCAGGGCCTTTGTATAAATTTGGTATTGTAGAATTAGGTGTTGCGTTTACGGGGTTTAAATTTGGCGTTTATGCTGGTGGCGCTGCATTGGTGCTACTTATAGTACAAGCGTTATTTATGCGTAAAACGTTAACGCTAAGCAGTGGTGTTATTGCACTTGTATTTTCGGTTGTGGCTATTGCTATGCCACTTAATATGATGAACAAGGCTGAAGGTGTACCGGCAATTCATGACATTTCAACTGATTTAGTTAATCCACCAAAATTTGTAGCAATTGCACCACTACGTGCAAATGCATCTAACCCAGTAGAATACGCGGGTGAAGAAACGGCAGTACAGCAACGCAAAGCATACCCGGAGCTGGTAACGATAAGCTTTGCACAATCTAAAGCCGATTTAATGACAGCAAGCGAACAAGCAGTTAAAAATCTTGGCTTTGCATTGGTAAGTGCAAATACGGCTACAGGNGGAAGCTACCGATACAACAACGTGGTTTGGTTTTAAAGACGATGTGGTAATTCGTATTAAAGATGAAGGCAGCCAACGTTTTGTTGATATTCGTAGTAAGTCGCGAGTAGGGCGTAGTGATTTAGGAAAAAATGCAGAGCGCATTCATTCAATTATTAATGAATTAAACAGCTTACTTGCAAAATAATTAAATTTAGCTCCCTAGTCCTAACGATTAAGCCCAAACACTGTTTGGGCTTTTTTTGTGCCTATTTTATATTGTCAGGTTCTATTCACAGGCTATGTACTATGCTGTTGATGATTTAAATTTTTAACCACTATGGAGTTATTATGAAAACAGTAGGATATGCAGCAAAAAGCCAAGGTTCTGAATTGACAGAGTTTTCTTTTGAGCGCCGCGATTTACGAAATAACGATGTAGAAATTGAAATTTTATACTGTGGTGTGTGCCATTCAGATTTACACGCCGTACGAAATGATTGGGGTGGCAGTGACTACCCATTAGTACCTGGGCATGAAATTGTTGGTAAAGTTATGTCGGTAGGTAGCGACGTTAAAAAATACAAGCAAGGCGACACGGTTGCTGTTGGTTGTATGGTTGATTCGTGCCAAAGCTGCGATCAATGTGATAACGATGAAGAGCAATTTTGCCGCGAAGGTATGATTGGTACTTACGCAGGCAAAGACCGCATTAGTGGTGAAATGACCCAAGGTGGGTATTCTAAACATGTTGTTGTACGCGAAGAATTCGTACTTTCCGTACCAGAAAATTTAGACCTTTCTCGCGTAGCACCGCTACTTTGTGCAGGTATTACTACTTACTCGCCACTTCATAAATGGGGCGTAAAAAAAGGTAGCCGTGTTGGTGTTGTTGGTCTAGGCGGACTTGGCCATATGGCCGTTAAAAATGCAGTTGCAATGGGCGCAAGCGTTACGGTAATTGGCCGTAGTGAGTCTAAAAAAGATGATGCGGTTAAATTGGGTGCTCAGCATTACTTAGTGTCATCTAATGATGACGAAATGAAAGACTCGCAATCTGCCTTTGACGTCATTATAGATACGGTACCTGTAAAACATGATTTATCTATTTACACACCACTACTTGATGTAGATGGTACTTTAGTTATCGTAGGCCAAGTTGGTCCTGTAGATGAGCTAAGCACGGTGCCATTATTAATGGGTCGCCGTCGTATTGCAGGCTCACTTATTGGTGGTATTGCACAGACGCAACAAATGCTCGACTTTTGTGGTGAAAATAACGTGCTACCTGAGTGCGAAATGATCAACATTGACGAAATTAACACTGCATACGAGCGTATGGAAAAGTCAGACGTACGATACCGCTTTGTTATTGATATGGCATCGTTAAACGCTTAATTTACTAAGGCCTGTTTATCTTTCGAGGTTAAATTTGCAGCAGACTGTTTGGTATTTAGGCAAGGCAGAGCCTATGTAGTGTGGTTATTCCCCGTAAGTAGGCGATAACGCAGCATAAATGCCAAACATGCGCTGCCCTTTGGGTTCTTTCTAGGGGCAATTTACTCTTTGTTGCTCGGTTTTTACTTAGCCCACTAGGTTACAAACCTCACGCCGCGATTAAATCGCCCCTAGATTGAACAAATTTTAATCCTGAAAGGTCAACAGGCCCTAGGTAAATTAAAAATAAAAGAGCCGCTAATTAGCGGCTCTTTTTGTATTTTAAATTAATCTGAACTCAAGTTAATTAGTAGCTTGCGCTGTTGGTTGCTGTTTATTTAGTTGTAAGTAACTTAGTAGCCACATACCCAAACCACCTAAAAATAATGCAGCTGCTACGTAACCTGTTTGATTAGGTGCAGCACCCTGTGCTATTGCAATTCCACCGACCCAAGGGCCTATAGCATTGGCAGTATTAAATGCGCACTGTACTAAGGCACCAATCATAGCGTGGCCTTCGGGTGCAACGTCCATTAAAAGCGTTTGAATCAGCGTAGCCAAGCCCACACTGCAACCAATAAAGAAGATCACTGCATAAAGAGCCCAAATATTAT